>NZ_JBMMKS010000053.1:0-219 GCF_058630515.1 Vibrio sp. HM8-C | reverse complement strand
TTTTATGACTTGCTTACTTATTAAGCGAGTCAACATAGAGTTCTAAAATGTTTAGAATTTTATGTTGACTTTCAAAGCATGAAGCGTAATATACGCGTCCTGCCCAGGTGCTAAGGCACTGAAAGCAAAGCTCTTTAACAATTTAAACCTATCAATCTGTGTGGGCACTCGTTGATGAAAATCAAATTAGATACTTCGGTATCAAATTAGGTTTCAATG
>NZ_JBMMKS010000052.1:0-223 GCF_058630515.1 Vibrio sp. HM8-C | reverse complement strand
GAACCGCAGACCTCCTGCGTGCAAGGCAGGCGCTCTCCCAGCTGAGCTATAACCCCATCAGGTGTCGATACTTCAATTTCACAAGGAATATTGGTGGGTCTGAGTGGACTCGAACCACCGACCTCTCGCTTATCAGGCGAACGCTCTAACCACCTGAGCTACAGACCCAGTATCGTCTCTTAAACTTACTTAAACCTAATCAATCTGTGTGGACACTCATCAA
>NZ_JBMMKS010000051.1:0-237 GCF_058630515.1 Vibrio sp. HM8-C | reverse complement strand
GGGTCATGCTGATGTGTGTCCATGTAAGTGGCGCGAGCACAGTGACGCAAGTCTTTAACTTTCATGGTGAAACAGAGGTAATCAATACTGACAGCCATCGAAAACCCCTAAGTTCATGCGTTGTTGCGCCGTGGTGTTGGTGATGTCCACCAACTCGTAATGCGGGATTTCGGCGTCAGCCCAAGCGCACAGATGATTCATACTGCGAAAAACGTCCCATTCGGTCGAGCCGTACAC
>NZ_JBMMKS010000050.1:0-254 GCF_058630515.1 Vibrio sp. HM8-C | reverse complement strand
CTTGAGCGCGTACTGGTAATCAAGCTGAATAGGGTGGTCAAACTGCGGATTCACATCACCCGATTCGCCCAATGTGCGGCGTTTGAACTTCTCCACGTTGATTTCACGTAGTGGACGCGAGATGTTGAGCTGCGCGCCATCACCACGGAAACTGTTCCAAATGATGTCCACGCCTAACACAAATACACCTTTACTCATGATTTACACTCCAATGGGTCTGCCGACCGGTTTGTAATGGACTGGATTAATGCCGC
>NZ_JBMMKS010000049.1:0-284 GCF_058630515.1 Vibrio sp. HM8-C | reverse complement strand
TCCTTCCACAGGAAATCAAATAATGTGGGCGATTAGCTCAGTTGGGAGAGCACCTGCCTTACAAGCAGGGGGTCACTGGTTCGAACCCGGTATCGCCCACCACTCTTTAAGCATTTTTGGATAATGAAATCCAAACCACTTCAATAAAACGTACGTGGTTCGGACTTTTGACGACGAGAATCCTTAAAAAGTGTTTTAGATGACACTTTGCTCTTTAACAATTTGGAAAGCTGACAAATAACAATGTGATTCATTGTTATTTATTAAAAGTTCTCAAATCCTAT
>NZ_JBMMKS010000048.1:0-303 GCF_058630515.1 Vibrio sp. HM8-C | reverse complement strand
TTGATGAGTGTCCACACAGATTGATTAGGTTTAAGTAAGTTTAAGAGACGCTAAGTGATTTATCACTTGGTGAAAAGTTGGGTCTGTAGCTCAGGTGGTTAGAGCGTTCGCCTGATAAGCGAGAGGTCGGTGGTTCGAGTCCACTCAGACCCACCAATTTTTCCTTCTGCTTTGTTGTGAAACTCGTCGTTTACTCTATGTAAACTTCCTCCTTTCACGCCGCGCATAAGAAAAAATGACCTACGATGGGGTTATAGCTCAGCTGGGAGAGCGCCTGCCTTGCACGCAGGAGGTCTGCGGTTC
>NZ_JBMMKS010000047.1:0-360 GCF_058630515.1 Vibrio sp. HM8-C | reverse complement strand
TTTTCTAACCCTAAACCACCTTCTATGAAGGTGGTGATCGTTCCTTTGGGCTATGCCCGAAGAACGCTCATGTTCAATATATCCAGTGTTTGTAACCAGCAAATCAAGGAGATAAAGAACATGAGCAGATATGATTCAAGCTCACACGTTTACTATAGATGTCAGTATCACATAGTTTGGACGCCCAAATACAGGCTGAAAATCCTTAATGGCAACATAGGCAAAGAGTTATACAAAAGTATCTATGTATACAGCAATATGAAAAATTGTAGGGTGGTCGAATTGAATGTGCAGGTAGATCATGTGCATTTAGTCGTAAGGCTCCCTCCAAGCTTAAGTATTTCAAGTTACATGGGGTTT
>NZ_JBMMKS010000046.1:0-391 GCF_058630515.1 Vibrio sp. HM8-C | reverse complement strand
CGGTCCCAAGGGTATGGCTGTTCGCCATTTAAAGTGGTACGCGAGCTGGGTTTAGAACGTCGTGAGACAGTTCGGTCCCTATCTGCCGTGGGCGTTGGAGAATTGAAGGGGGCTGCTCCTAGTACGAGAGGACCGGAGTGGACGAACCTCTGGTGTTCGGGTTGTTACGCCAGTAGCATTGCCCGGTAGCTAAGTTCGGAATTGATAACCGCTGAAAGCATCTAAGCGGGAAGCAAGCCCTGAGATGAGTTCTCCCTGGCACTTTAAGTGTCCTAAAGGGTTGTTCGAGACTAGAACGTTGATAGGCAGGGTGTGTAAGTGCTGTGAGGCATTGAGCTAACCTGTACTAATTGCCCGTGAGGCTTAACCATACAACACCCAAGGGGTTTTG
>NZ_JBMMKS010000045.1:0-391 GCF_058630515.1 Vibrio sp. HM8-C | reverse complement strand
TTAGAGAAAACCGGCGCGTTAGTTCCTCGCCGTGAGTACGAATTAAGAATGGAAATCAACCCGAACGATCCATTGTCAGGGGCTATCGTGACTGAGTTGATCCCCGTTGATGATGAAATCAAAGCCCACTTTAAAGCCTCGGGCATGATTAAGTAATGAGCCTAAATTCAGGCACTTATCTCATTACCTGTGAGACTAAAGAATGCTCGAACGGCTACCAATTGGTGACGTTGGCAGAGGTGAAAACCGAGCTTGCGCCACCGTATATGACCCTCGACCAACTCAAACAAGTGATGCCAGAAACGGTGTTGTTTCTCGCCATTTGTTGGTGTTGGAAGAAGATTAACCACCACTAAAAAAGGAAAAAATCCTATGAAAACGATGAATGTAC
>NZ_JBMMKS010000044.1:0-391 GCF_058630515.1 Vibrio sp. HM8-C | reverse complement strand
CTTGAGAAAACCGGCGCGTTAGTCCCTCGCCGTGAGTACGAATTAAGAATGGAAATCAACCCGAACGATCCGTTATCGGGCGCTATCGTGACCGAGTTGATCCCTGTGGATGATGAAATCAAAGCCCACTTTAAAGCCTCGGGCATGACTAAGTAATGAGCTTCAATTCAGGCACTTATCTCATTACTTGTGAGACTAAAGATTGCTCGAACGGCTACCAATTGGTGACGTTGGCTGAGGTGAAAACCGAGCTTGCGCCGCCGTATATGACCCTCGACCAACTCAAACAAGTGATGCCAGAAACCGTGTTGTTTCTCGCCATTTGTTGGTGTTGGAAGAAGATTAACCACCACTAAAAAAGGAAAAAATCCTATGAAAACGATGAATGTAA
>NZ_JBMMKS010000043.1:0-524 GCF_058630515.1 Vibrio sp. HM8-C | reverse complement strand
GTGACCACTAACTTCATTGTGAAGTCGCCAACCGACACTGTGACCATTGCCAGTAATCAAATTCACGTACTAGGAGCCGTCACATGGACACCTCCAGCGTAATTATTGACTACAGCGAAGCTGACTTTGCCGATGCACTTCGAGCATTGTTACCCAAAGGCGAATACTGGCAAGAAGCGGAGAACGTTGAGCTGACCAATGTTATAGAAGCGCTGGCGATTGACTTCAAAACCACTCATGACGAAGTGCAGTTGTCATTGCTCACCGATTTCAAACAAGCCTTGTTTGGCTGGAAGATTAGCGATTATCAGGCGCTGCTCTATGAGGTGGCTGGGAATAATTCTGGCGAAGTTTCGGACTTAAGAGCCACGCCGAATCTGATTTATGTCTCGTTGGGAGATGAGTATCGAGGCTCAAGCAAGAAAGCTTGGACAGAGTTTGAGAAGAAGCGACTGCCACACACAGAAATTATATGGACGTATCAATCACGGGTGGATGTGCATCACCAGTTGGCAAACTGCCGA
>NZ_JBMMKS010000042.1:0-710 GCF_058630515.1 Vibrio sp. HM8-C | reverse complement strand
ACATATAACAAAGACACGCTGGAAGTGAATCAAGCGGGTGTGTCTACAACTAAAAACTCCAAAATTCCAGAGTATCCCCGAAATGCACTTCTGGTTAAACCGTTGGAGCCTAAAGAAGGCTTTCTGATTCGTGTATGTAAATTTGAAAATGGACGACCAACCGCAACAGAATACGTGACCGACCACCGAGCCAAAACCATCTACTACAAAGCCAATCCACTCGAGTCCAAGCAAGTAGAAAATCTAGGTGAGATTGAGGATGGCTGGACACCAAAAGAACCACCACACCCATACGTCACTTGGAATGAAGAGTTAGGTGATTGGCAAACAGACACTCAAGCCAAATACGAAGCTGAACTTCAGCAAGTAGCCAATACTCGCGAAGGTCTTTATGTGCAGATTGTTGACCGCTTGAATAACGAAGCCAGAATGATACGACGTGTTGAAGGTGATGAAGCCAAAGCCATTGAATATGAATCGCAAGCCGATGCAGCTTACTTGAAAATTCGAGCAGATAATCCTTGGCCAGAACTACCTGTAGTGAATTAGCTAATTTGACCCTAAACAAACCCAGCCGCGCGCTGGGTTTTCTACATCTACCATCTAGAAACCGCTTAGATATCAGCCTGTTTAGCACAGAGATACACTGGCTTTAGTTACGCAAACTAAGGCTCAACCATGAAAACACTCGCAACCAAACTGATTAAAAA
>NZ_JBMMKS010000041.1:0-985 GCF_058630515.1 Vibrio sp. HM8-C | reverse complement strand
ATAGGTATCGGGGAAACTGAACTTGCGTCCGTCCCGTTGCAGCAATCCAATGACCTTGGGAATATCGCCGTCGAATTCTTCGATCAGCGCATTGAGGATTTTTCCGTACTGACGACGCATCCAATACGCCGCTGTTAACACATCACACGCCACACGCTTTTCAGGTTTGGGCTTGGTGTTGAATGCAGGAGCACTTGAGATTGATGCGCTAAAGGCATTCAAAGCGGCAAACGCGCCGTCAGGGTTTAATAGGGCATCGATGTCCCATTTTTTCAGTTCACACTCGGTGCGATACCAGACCATGCCGTTCTGTGCGAGATTCTGCTCAAGTGCTTTATTGTAGATACGCCAGTAAATGCGGGACGTTCGTGAGCCTACGGTGACCATTTCTTGGCTGTAGTGTTTCGCGCCATTGTCACCAAAGCGGTATTTGTGGTTTTCATTGACGGTCGGAGAAATGCCGCGTGATGCTGTTCTAAACGCATCTTCATAAGCGGCTTTTAAGGCGTACTCGCAATCAAACAAACCGTGGTAATCGTCGTAAGCCAAATCCAGACGCGCCAATTGTTGAACGCCTAACACATTGGATAACCAACCGTGCAGTTCCCACGCTTGCAACTTGGCAAACACGTGCTTGCAGCCCGTACCGTTGATTTGAAAATGCACGGAGTCTTGGTTTCCGCCAATACCGACGAAGCCGCAAAAGTCTTCACCGTCTGAGGTGGTGAGTTTCATCGACTCGGTGTAGAACTGGAAGCCAAATCCACGTGGTGCGTTCAAGGTTAAACCGAGCACATGAGTGACGAACAATTTCAAACAGCGATCCAAATATTCGGTGTACTGAATTCGGAAGAAGTCACGATAAGCCTCAATGTCTTCGGCGCTGTGCGCTCGAAAATCCATATTGAAGACAGGCTCTTGCGGGAAAAAGCGCGCTATGGGATTTATCATCAAAGTGTTACGGCGTGACTTTTTCTTTACATCA
>NZ_JBMMKS010000040.1:0-985 GCF_058630515.1 Vibrio sp. HM8-C | reverse complement strand
GTAGGTATCGGGGAAACTGAACTTGCGTCCATCCCGTTGCAACAATCCAATGACCTTGGGAATATCGCCGTCGAATTCTTCGATCAGCGCATTGAGGATTTTTCCGTACTGACGGCGCATCCAATACGCCGCCGTTAACACATCACACGCCACACGCTTTTCAGGGCGAGGCTTGGTATTAAAGGCAGGAGCGCTACTTATAGACGCACTAAAGGCATTCAAAGCGGCAAACGCGCCATCAGGATTTAATAGGGCATCGATGTCCCATTTTTTCAGTTCACACTCGGTGCGATACCAGACCATACCGTTTTGCGCGAGATTCTGCTCAAGTGCCTTGTTGTAGATACGCCAGTAAATGCGGGACGTTCGTGAGCCAACGGTGACCATTTCTTGGCTATAGTGTTTCGCGCCGTTGTCACCAAAGCGGTATTTGTGGTTTTCATTCACGGTCGGAGAAATGCCGCGTGAGGCAGTACGAAACGCATCTTCGTAAGCGGCTTTTAAGGCGTACTCACAATCAAACAAACCGTGATAGTCGTCGTAAGCCAAATCCAGACGCGCCAATTGTTGAACGCCTAACACATTGGATAACCAACCGTGCAGCTCCCACGCTTGCAACTTGGCAAACACGTGCTTGCAGCCCGTACCGTTTATCTGAAAGTGAACTGAATCTTGATTTCCGCCAATCCCCACAAAGCCGCAAAAGTCTTCGCCGTCTGCGGTCGTGAGTTTCATCGACTCGGTGTAGAACTGGAAACCAAATCCACGAGGTGCATTCAAGGTTAAACCGAGCACATGAGTGACGAACAATTTCAAACAGCGATCCAAATATTCCGTGTACTGAATTCGGAAGAAGTCACGATAAGCCTCAATGTCTTCGGCGCTGTGCGCACGAAAATCGGTATTGAAGACAGGCTCTTGCGGGAAAAAGCGCGCTATGGGATTTATCATTAAAGTGTTACGGCGTGACTTTTTCTTCACATCG
>NZ_JBMMKS010000039.1:0-1004 GCF_058630515.1 Vibrio sp. HM8-C | reverse complement strand
ACTTCAGCCCCAGGATGTGATGAGCCGACATCGAGGTGCCAAACACCGCCGTCGATATGAACTCTTGGGCGGTATCAGCCTGTTATCCCCGGAGTACCTTTTATCCGTTGAGCGATGGCCCTTCCATTCAGAACCACCGGATCACTATGACCTGCTTTCGCACCTGCTCGAATTGTCATTCTCGCAGTCAAGCGGGCTTATGCCATTGCACTAACCACACGATGTCCAACCGTGTTTAGCCCACCTTCGTGCTCCTCCGTTACTCTTTGGGAGGAGACCGCCCCAGTCAAACTACCCACCAGGCACTGTCCTCGACCCGGATGACGGGTCTGAGTTAGAACATCAAACATACAAGGGTGGTATTTCAAGGACGGCTCCACACAAACTAGCGTCTGCGCTTCAAAGCCTCCCACCTATCCTACACATGTAGGTTCAATGTTCAGTGCCAAGCTGTAGTAAAGGTTCACGGGGTCTTTCCGTCTAGCCGCGGGTACACTGCATCTTCACAGCGATTTCAATTTCACTGAGTCTCGGGTGGAGACAGCGTGGCCATCATTACGCCATTCGTGCAGGTCGGAACTTACCCGACAAGGAATTTCGCTACCTTAGGACCGTTATAGTTACGGCCGCCGTTTACCGGGGCTTCGATCAAGAGCTTCGCGTTACCGCTAACCCCATCAATTAACCTTCCGGCACCGGGCAGGCGTCACACCGTATACGTCATCTTACGATTTTGCACAGTGCTGTGTTTTTAATAAACAGTTGCAGCCACCTGGTATCTGCGACTCTCATCAGCTCCATCCGCGAGGGACTTCACCGTCAAGAGCGTACCTTCTCCCGAAGTTACGGTACCATTTTGCCTAGTTCCTTCACCCGAGTTCTCTCAAGCGCCTTGGTATTCTCTACCCGACCACCTGTGTCGGTTTGGGGTACGATTCCTTACAATCTGAAGCTTAGAGGCTTTTCCTGGAAGCATGGCATCAATGACTTCACTACCGTAGTAG
>NZ_JBMMKS010000038.1:0-1200 GCF_058630515.1 Vibrio sp. HM8-C | reverse complement strand
AACTTACACACTTATGAGGTGACTCAATGAGCTTAATCATTACCGATGCCGGAATTGCTGCCGCGATTCGTGCCGGTGATTTGGGTATCGAATACAAAATTACGCACATCAGTATTGGCTCTGAAGGTTACGTTCCTGAGCCTGCTCAGACTGAGCTGCGTAACGAACTACAAAAGAAAGCCATCACGCGAGGTAAGTTGGTTGCTCCTGGTCAACTGCATTTTGAAACCGTTTGGGATGGTGTTGAAGAGTTTGAAGGCAAAGAGCTCGGTTACTGGCTGGAAGATGGAACCCTGTTTGCGGTCGATAGCCGAGACGGTGACATCATTACCTATAAGCGCAAAAACACAGTAGTCACTGAAGCCTGTGAGCTTAACCTTTCCGCGTCCACCATTAGCAACATTACCGTTGAACTGCTGGGTTCACCGTATGCAACTGAAGCCGTGGCGGGTATTGCGAAAGTGGCAACCAGTGAGCAAGTCAATTCAGGCATGGATGACCGAACGATTGTGACACCAAAAAAGCTCAAGGAAGCTTTCTCAGATGAACAGTTTGCTAATTACGACCCTACTCGCATCTACTCAGTGGGTGAAGTCTGCTACACGAAAGATGCAGAAGGAAAAGTCAGCTATTGGGAGTGGTATTCAAATGTCGAATCGTTAGCGGGTAAAACCCCATTGGACACAGCTAACCGACGCATTGGTTGGGCGGATGTCACCAAGCCATTCTACTGGAAGCCCTACATGGCGAAAGTGGCCGGTGAAACCATGTATTGGGATACCGATGCTATTCCAGAAAATATGGTGGTAGGTATTGGTCAGCAATTACCTGTAGCGGTATACCACTCACTAGCAGCGGCTAAGCCTGAATGGATAGACGAAACAGACAACACCCTAATCAACATACCAGACCGACAAGGGCGCTTTGTTCGCGCCGCTGATGGCGCAACGTGGCTAGCTGGCGAAACGCACGAAGATGCGATTCGGAATATTACAGGTTCATGTGACATTGATGTAGATGTCTCCTCAGCGGTCGGCGCCTTTTCATACGTGGCAAGCGGTAGGCAGCGAGCTGCTGTTAACACTTCAGGAGGAAAATCCGTCAGTTTCAATTCGTCAAATGTCGTGCCAACTGCCGACGAAAACCAGCCTAAAGGCTACATTGAATGGGTAGGATACGCAGTATGATTGATGTTTATTA
>NZ_JBMMKS010000037.1:0-1230 GCF_058630515.1 Vibrio sp. HM8-C | reverse complement strand
TGAATCGCCACTACTTCAGTAGACGACTTTTAGCCTCATTAAAATACTGACGCTCATACTCTAACGGCGATAGCCCATCATTGGAACTATGCTGTCGTTTCGGGTTGTAAAACATCTCAATATAATTAAACACATCCATCTTTGCGTCGTCTCTGGTCGCATAGATTTTTCGCTTAATTCGTTCACGTTTCAGCAGTTGAAAGAAACTCTCTGCTACTGCGTTATCATGGCAGTTACCTCGGCGGCTCATACTACCTTCCAAACCATGCGCGCTTAGAAACTCACTCCAATCATGGCTCGTATATTGGCTTCCTTGATCTGAATGAACCAGCACTTTGCCAGCAGGTTTACGACGCCATACCGCCATTAATAAAGCATCTAGCGCAAGCTCTTTGGTGATACGACTGCCCATTGACCAACCAATAATTCGTCGTGAGAACAAGTCCATTACAGCGCCAAGATAGAGCCAGCCTTCATGCGTTTTGATGTATGTAATATCCGTTACCCAAGCCGTGTTGGGCGCTAATGGATCGAATTGCCGTTCTAAACGATTTGGCGTAACAACGTGTTGCTCACCACTAGGCGCTCTCGGTTTTCGATAGCCAACTTGCGCTCGCAGTCCTGCTCGCTGCATCAGGCGATGCACACGATTAATACCGCATTGCTCGCCAAGATCACGCAGATCTCGATGGAGTTTGCGGTATCCATAGACGCCTCCGGACTCAAGCCAACATTGTTTGAGTTGGCCTGTAAGTCGTTCATTGTCACGTTGTCGCTTCGACTTTGCGCAGCTCCTCCACGCGTAATACCCGCTCGGATGAACATCAAACAACTGACACAGATGTCGCACAGAGTGACTGTGATGATGCTCTTGGATAAAGGCGTATCTTACTCGGGGTGGCTTGCGAAGTACGCCGCGGCTTTTTTTAACAGGTCGCGCTCTTCAGTAACACGCTTAAGCTCTTTTTGTAATCGTCGAATTTCTGCGGACTCAGCAGACTGCTGAAGGTGTTCCTCAGAGTCAGGACCATAGCGCTTAATCCAGGCGTAAAGACTGTGTGTGGTGGTACCTAAACGCTGAGCAACATCAGCAACAGAATGGCCGGCAACAGTGACTTGTTTCACTGCTTCGATTTTGAATTGTTCGGGGTAACGTTTATGGCTCATGGACACCTCTTTTTTAGCTAGTTTATCTAACTAAAAGGCGTCTAGGAAATCAGTGGCGATTCA
>NZ_JBMMKS010000036.1:0-1583 GCF_058630515.1 Vibrio sp. HM8-C | reverse complement strand
AGTGTTCTTGGGAATCTTACTTTATAAGTAAGTATTCATATTTGAGTCCGGCAAAATCGAAATGTCTCTCGCTCATTCAAATAATGAGAGACAACTAAACCTTGGTTGTTTGCCATACATAAAGACCTCTTGGGGTTGTATGGTTAAGTGACTAAGCGTACACGGTGGATGCCTTGGCAGTCAGAGGCGATGAAGGACGTATTAACTTGCGATAAGCGTAGATTAGGCAGTAAAAGCCACTTGAGTCTACGATTTCCGAATGGGGAAACCCACATGCATAAGCATGTATCATTAACTGAATACATAGGTTAATGAGGCGAACCGGGAGAACTGAAACATCTAAGTACCCCGAGGAAAAGAAATCAATTGAGATTCCGAAAGTAGCGGCGAGCGAAATTGGATTAGCCCTTAAGCTTTTAATGACACAGGTGAAGGCTCTGGAAAGTGCCGCGATACAGGGTGATAGCCCCGTAACCGACATGTCATTTTAAGTGAAAACGAGTAAGGCGGGACACGTGATATCCTGTTTGAATATGGGGGGACCATCCTCCAAGGCTAAATACTCCTGACTGACCGATAGTGAACCAGTACCGTGAGGGAAAGGCGAAAAGAACCCCTGTGAGGGGAGTGAAATAGAACCTGAAACCGTGTACGTACAAGCAGTAGGAGCAGGCTTTGTCCTGTGACTGCGTACCTTTTGTATAATGGGTCAGCGACTTATATTCAGTGGCAAGGTTAACCGTATAGGGGAGCCGTAGGGAAACCGAGTCTTAACTGGGCGCTTAGTCTCTGGATATAGACCCGAAACCGAGTGATCTAGCCATGGGCAGGTTGAAGGTTGAGTAACATCAACTGGAGGACCGAACCGACTAATGTTGAAAAATTAGCGGATGACTTGTGGCTAGGGGTGAAAGGCCAATCAAACTCGGAGATAGCTGGTTCTCCCCGAAAGCTATTTAGGTAGCGCCTCGGACGAATACTACTGGGGGTAGAGCACTGTTAAGGCTAGGGGGTCATCCCGACTTACCAACCCTTTGCAAACTCCGAATACCAGTAAGTACTATCCGGGAGACACACGGCGGGTGCTAACGTCCGTCGTGGAGAGGGAAACAACCCAGACCGCCAGCTAAGGTCCCAAATTACTACTAAGTGGGAAACGATGTGGGAAGGCTCAGACAGCTAGGATGTTGGCTTAGAAGCAGCCATCATTTAAAGAAAGCGTAATAGCTCACTAGTCGAGTCGGCCTGCGCGGAAGATGTAACGGGGCTAAGTAGTAAACCGAAGCTGCGGCAATATGCTTTAGCATATTGGGTAGGGGAGCGTTCTGTAAGCCGTTGAAGGTGTGTTGTAAAGCATGCTGGAGGTATCAGAAGTGCGAATGCTGACATGAGTAACGATAAAGGGGGTGAAAAACCTCCTCGCCGGAAGACCAAGGGTTCCTGTCCAACGTTAATCGGGGCAGGGTGAGTCGACCCCTAAGGCGAGGCCGAAAGGCGTAGTCGATGGGAAACGGGTTAATATTCCCGTACTTCTTACAATTGCGATGGGGGGACGGAGAAGGCTAGGTGGGCCTGGCGACGGT
>NZ_JBMMKS010000035.1:0-1584 GCF_058630515.1 Vibrio sp. HM8-C | reverse complement strand
GAGAATCTTTACGTAAGGAGGTGATCCAGCGCCAGGTTCCCCTAGCGCTACCTTGTTACGACTTCACCCCAGTCATGAACCACAAAGTGGCAAGCGTCCTCCCGAAGGTTAAACTACCTGCTTCTTTTGCAGCCCACTCCCATGGTGTGACGGGCGGTGTGTACAAGGCCCGGGAACGTATTCACCGTGACATTCTGATTCACGATTACTAGCGATTCCGACTTCATGGAGTCGAGTTGCAGACTCCAATCCGGACTACGACGCACTTTTTGGGATTCGCTTACTCTCGCAAGTTCGCTGCCCTCTGTATGCGCCATTGTAGCACGTGTGTAGCCCTACTCGTAAGGGCCATGATGACTTGACGTCGTCCCCACCTTCCTCCGGTTTATCACCGGCAGTCTCCCTGGAGTTCCCGACATTACTCGCTGGCAAACAAGGATAAGGGTTGCGCTCGTTGCGGGACTTAACCCAACATTTCACAACACGAGCTGACGACAGCCATGCAGCACCTGTCTCAGAGTTCCCGAAGGCACTCCCGCGTCTCCGCAGGATTCTCTGGATGTCAAGAGTAGGTAAGGTTCTTCGCGTTGCATCGAATTAAACCACATGCTCCACCGCTTGTGCGGGCCCCCGTCAATTCATTTGAGTTTTAATCTTGCGACCGTACTCCCCAGGCGGTCTACTTAACGCGTTAGCTCCGAAAGCCACGGCTCAAGGCCACAACCTCCAAGTAGACATCGTTTACGGCGTGGACTACCAGGGTATCTAATCCTGTTTGCTCCCCACGCTTTCGCATCTGAGTGTCAGTATCTGTCCAGGGGGCCGCCTTCGCCACCGGTATTCCTTCAGATCTCTACGCATTTCACCGCTACACCTGAAATTCTACCCCCCTCTACAGTACTCTAGCTTGCCAGTTTCAAATGCTATTCCGAGGTTGAGCCCCGGGCTTTCACATCTGACTTAACAAACCACCTGCATGCGCTTTACGCCCAGTAATTCCGATTAACGCTCGCACCCTCCGTATTACCGCGGCTGCTGGCACGGAGTTAGCCGGTGCTTCTTCTGTAGGTAACGTCAAATGATGCTGCTATTAACAACACCACCTTCCTCCCTACTGAAAGTGCTTTACAACCCGAAGGCCTTCTTCACACACGCGGCATGGCTGCATCAGGCTTGCGCCCATTGTGCAATATTCCCCACTGCTGCCTCCCGTAGGAGTCTGGACCGTGTCTCAGTTCCAGTGTGGCTGATCATCCTCTCAGACCAGCTAGGGATCGTCGCCTTGGTGAGCCATTACCTCACCAACTAGCTAATCCCACCTGGGCATATCCTGACGCGAGAGGCCCGAAGGTCCCCCTCTTTGAGCCGAAGCTATCATGCGGTATTAGCCATCGTTTCCAATGGTTATCCCCCACATCAGGGCAATTTCCCAGGCATTACTCACCCGTCCGCCGCTCGCCACCCAAGGAACAAGTTCCTCTGTGCTGCCGCTCGACTTGCATGTGTTAGGCCTGCCGCCAGCGTTCAATCTGAGCCATGATCAAACTCTTCAATTTAAGATTTTGTCGGCTCAATGAATACTGA
>NZ_JBMMKS010000034.1:0-2474 GCF_058630515.1 Vibrio sp. HM8-C | reverse complement strand
AAAGTAGAACGTCACCTTGTATCTTTAATGAATCTTCATCTTCAATTACTCGGTAAAGGAGGCGGAATCCATTGTGATTGTATTCCCTGAAAGATGTAATACCGAGTTCTAAAAGGTATGGCGAGATGGGGCAGGAAAGTGGTGCTGTCGTTATTCTTTTTTCAAAATCTTCTATGAGATTCTCAATTCTTTCAATTACAAGATATTCATTAGAATATGATGCTAAGTGGTTGATTAGATTATCAACTGTGTTATCAAAAGTTTCTGTGTATTCAATGTTAAGTGTTTTTACCATGTTTAATGTTCTCCAGTTCAAGTTTACGGTTGGCTAACCGCTGCTTGAATGAAGCACTAGACATTACTCGTTTATTGTTTGAATCGTCTACAGAGAAAGATAGTAATTTGAGTAAAGCGATAGCTTCATCTCGACGTTTTCTCTCTGCGTAAGACTCAATCACATAGGACGGTGTCCCGTTTTGAGTAATTGTCATTGGCTCTTCAAGTGACAAGTTAGCCGCATTTTTTTTGAGGTAGCTGATAGTTTCAACTCTCATAGCGTTTTCCTTTTTTGTATTTCAAAGTGTGCCAGTTAAAAATATGACTGACATAATACATCATAACAATAAAATACTGATTTGTCAATAGGAAAACCAAATTTAGTCTAAATTTGGTTTGGTAGCTTCTTTGTTATTTCGTCTTTTTAAAGAAAAAAAGTCATCTTAGACGTATGTGCATGGCAAGGAAGATTGGGAGCCTTTGGCGACCTCTTCTTATGGGACTTGTCAAAGTCCAGCTACGTCTATTTGACCTTATTACTTATTGTCTCAAGGGGTATTGGCGTTGGTCCTTGACCTAAAGAGCCTAGCAGTTATCGAGCGTCTATTTTCTCCGGCTGACCATACCGTATGGGGCTAGATTCTATGGTGAATCTCCACAACCATGCACTTAACTCGTTTCTTCTCTTCTTATAGATTTATCACCTATAAGCGTCATCAAAACTCCGTCTTGGAGAGCTGCATTGGCAAAGGAATTGGTTATTGTCGTTGAATGGTGTTTAGTTGGTAGTGACAAGGCTAGCCAACCTGTACTAGAATTAATGCGCCAACAAGTAATTCTGAGTACAGTTCCTTTGCGAACTAAAGAATACTTCCTAAGAGCCGAGGATCGCAAGATCTTCGGCTTTTTTGTATATAAAATTATTATAAGGGCTCAATGCCGCCCTTCGCTTCGCTACCCGCTAGACACTTCCACCCAAATAGAACAGTCGTTCTTTCGTGTGGAAGTGCCTTGGTTTATCTACAATTTTACCGTCAATTTAATCTCTTATTTCTGGTGTTTTCATCTACAAATAGATCATCAACTTTATCGTCAATTGAGTTTGATGGTAGATTTGACTATAGAATTGATGGTAAATCCGTTCGAATTTCATCTTATTTCTAGCTTAAGAGCATTGATTCAATGTGGCTGAACGCCCCATTAAATCAAGACTTCGCCAGTTTCACTGGCTGCGCATTTCACTTCGCTGAACGCTACGTTTCATTTGCATGGGCGCGTCTGCGGCTACGCCTTGACCCCCCGCCTTGCGAGGGCTGTTTTCTGCCCATCTGGGGGATGTGCGCCAAACTGCCTCCGTTGGATTCGCTGAACGCTCACTCTCAACTCGGGGGGTCAACGCTTTGCTCGACGCGCGGGGCAAGCCCCCCACTGCACTATCGGTCGTTGGCTCCCTAAACGTCTGGGGACGTTTTACGTTTGTGGCTCCCCCCATGCCTACAGACGAAACGCTAGGGCGTTTGCATCTTTCGGCTGCGATCGAACTAACTCCTGAGTGATCTTTGAGGTCGGTTTTAAATGCTATAACGTAGTTGTAGATTTAAAATTGACCCGACAACCCGTCAGGGGCGTCAGTTCTTTTCTTCTTCCTCTTCATCCTGGATCTCAAACTGCCCGTTCTCTTCCATGATTTTTACTGCATTTAAGATTTCTTCCAGGTCCCGTTCTTCACGAGTTTTAAATTTCACTACGTTGTCGTTACTCATTTTTAGGCTCCAAGTAGTTTCGCTATTAAATACACAATCAATCACTTTGGAGAATCGAATGAGATTAATTCGTTTAATGTTATTAGCGATTTTGTTGTTAGCGTTTGCTATGCCTGTTTACTGACTTTTTAGGCATTTCATGAAGAAATTCCAGTGAAACTATACCTGGTCTTTGTGCCCTGTAAATCGCCCTCAAAGCGTCATAAACTTTCAGGGGTATTTGGTGGTGTATTGGGTCATGTAGGTGTGTAAAAAGCTTTCTACGCTCGTTTTAGAGTCATAGATACGTATTTTTAGTACGTATCTTAGCTATTTAACGTAATAGTATTAATAAGAATTAGATTTCCACTCCCAAGATTAATTAATTGGGAGTGCTCTTTTATTTATAAATTAAGCAATATTCGATTAATACTTGTTCAATACTTTGCTTCTGAG
>NZ_JBMMKS010000033.1:0-4151 GCF_058630515.1 Vibrio sp. HM8-C | reverse complement strand
CGTTGAAACGGTTAACACGATTTCCGTGGGCGTTATGGATTCAGGCGCACCTGTGGCGTCATCGATTTTTCCCATCTTGTTTTGAACTAGAGTTTGCAGCGCAGCCACCACATCGGCGCGGATGTTTAAGTCTTCAATGCCCTGAATTTCTATATCGAGCTGCGCATGTTGAGGAACGAGCGCCATCGGGTGACAACCGGCTAACCGATTATCTTCAAAGGTTTGTTGAACCAGATTGATGACTTCAGCACTCACCGTTGGATCATTGGCACGACTTCCGACATACACTTCCACCATGCCACGCTCGGGCGTGTTATCTAACGCCCAGGCATAATCGACATCGGAATGAGCAGAGGTTGCCCACACTTCGTAATCTTCCGCTTTACCAATCAGGTCATTTTTCTCATAGGCGACAATCACGCGAGCTCGCCAATGCTCAAGCGCTTCAATGTCGGAGCCGCCTGAAATACCCAAGCTTTCTACCTGACTTGGGTCAACCCCTTCCAAACCTTCAGAAAGTGTCAGCATGCTGCCTTCGGGTAAGTTGCTGTCAGTACCGGAAACCAAAGCGATAACATTCACGGGTGCATTACTGTATTGCTCTTCGGTGGTTTCAAACTCGTTGCCTGTCGCATCCGTCAGTAAGCGACCTTTTGGGATCACCACGGTTCCGCCCAGCTCAACAAACTGAACGCTGCCCGTTGCGAATGTGGGTAACAGACGCGGCGTGTCATGACGATTGGCATGCAGATACAACCAAGATTCTGAACAGGTTTCTGGGTGCAGCTCGCGAAACAGTTGGTCTTGATAACCGTATTGCCCGTAACTCACGCCCGCAATCGCGCACGCCAGTGCTTCAATGGCTGGGTTGTTCTGCCCAGTCTTGGCAATCAACGTGGCTTTCGCTCGGTTGATTAATGTTTCTAAACTGATTTGCGTGCTCATAGCTCTACCTCAAATTTGCTGCCATCCAGTAAAGTGACGGTGGCGACTCGGCTCATGACGGTCGGTTTGCTCTCCCATACCTTCACATCAATGCTTTTGGCGTGACCTTCGCCCACCACCCAGGCCAAGGACTCTTCATAAAAGCGTTTGGCGAGACTGAGGGTTTGAGCCGTGAGCTTTTCGCGTTTGAGTGTCCAGTCGCGCGAGCCAACCATACTCAGGAACGCTTCACTCCAACAGCCGCCACGCTCGTCTTTTTCCATACGGGCGCGATCGTTCTTTGTCGATTCGACGTGGTTATGAATGCTCTGCAAGATGGCGTGTTTCATGCCTTCTTGTGAGCGGATTGGGGCGGTCAATGCGCTTAGGGCAAATTTACTCATGACGCGTTGGGTCCTTGCGATACTCGGTTGGTTGAATCATCGATGTAGTTATGGGTATGGGTTTCTACCATCACGCCTGCGAACTGACCTGAAGCCCCGCCGACATTGCCTGCTACATTCAGGTTGCCTGCGATGTCGACATTGCCTGAGAAAGTTGAACTTGCGGCAGTCACATTGACCTTGAGCGCCGTTACGCTCACTTCACTTGGTGCGACCATTTCAATTTTTGCTGCAGACTGAATCTTGATACCGCTAGCCGTGAAATGAACCAGATTGCCTTTATCATCGAGCATGGCGACCTCACCGGGCTGCAGCTCCATCTGGTAACGCTCATCTTCCACGTTGACGGTAATGCCACGCGCAGTCACGCCACCAATAAACAGGTTGTAGGTTTTTGCTCCGACTAACGGGCGACTCATAAAGCCGTAGTTATGTACGCGACGAATACGGTCATTGGTTCTACCCGTCGCCGTTTTGATTTGCAGCCACTGAGTCTCTGCACCCGTGATGGTTCCTGTACCCACAATGTTTTTGATTCGCCCCATCAGACGAGCGAGCAGATTAGACATCGCTTTGCTCCTTGAATGGGCGCGAAAGCTGTATCGAGGTTGAAGCCGAGCTTTCGGACACCGATAACCCTAAAGCTTTAATCACCAACATTTCACTGAAGTTCTGCTCTTTGTCGATCACACGTATTACTCGGTTCATACCGTCAATAGCGAGCTGTGGAAAAACATCAGCGATAGTTGACGATGCCGTGAGGCTTTGGGCAATGGCAGAGTTACTCTCATAGTTCGCGCGCGATAAACAGGCCTCTTCGGTTTGCAGTTGGTCACTGATGATGACCATGGTTCGTGAGCTATCAATGTCACTCGATGTGACCGTGGCACTGGCATCATCCCACGCGCCTTGCACTTCAATAGTGTGAAACTGCTTATCAAACTTGCGTGAGATACCAAGCTGCTCAATGTTGTTGCCGACCTCTAGGCTAATGCCTTGAATGGTGGCGTGAGCTGGGTTTTCGATGGTGAGCACACCGTTACGCTCAACCAACACAAAGCCTTGTTCACGGATAACCTGCGCCACGTTCTCCACGGGCGATTCGGCGTTGATTTGAAACTCTTCCACATCAGCAAGGCCCTTAACCAAACACTGCACATCAAGGTTGAATGGCGCGGCTAACTTGCGAAGCAGTTTGTCGACAGGTTGGTCATACAGCGCGTCCATGGTGATGCGCGAGTCAATCATGTTGGCACTCTTCGAGCGCCCTGAAATCTCAAGCGAATGGCTACTAGAATCGGTCGACGAATCGACACCATCAATTTGCCCAGTGAAGATCAACACATCGTTAAGGTAGAACTCCACAGGCAGCGGCTTAGTAATGGTCATTGTTGGAATGGAACAGGTAAAGGTGTGCGCCAGTTGTTCGAGCGAGTAATTCAGGCTTGCGCTATAGAACACCACCGCAGTGCCGTTGATTCGTAGGGTTAACTTGTTCATTGCGCATCCCTCACGGCAATCTCACCGCGCATGAACAGCGGATGCTGCAAGGCATTGATGGCAGTGATCAAGTGTTCGTCAGTGTATTGGTCGTGCGCGATAGTCAGCGCAGGTTTAAAGCGAGGCTGCTCAATCACGCGGTGCGCAGTGCTGCCTTTGGTGACTTTATCGAGCTGCGTTTGCACATTGCTCTTGAGCGCTAATAGCGAATCAAACAGCGCCATGCTTTCCATAGTGGAAACTTGGGTCACTTCATCAATGCGCGCGTCGAGGCTTTCTACCAAGGCAATCAAATCACTTTGAATGATGTCCGGTTTCTTGTTGGTTGTGGTGACATCAAAACTCTCTTCTTTTTCCAGTGTCGCTAGGTCCTGACACATCTGAACCGCGCCCGTCACCATCTGAATGTTGTAGTGAGGTGACACCGCATCATCACTGACTTGCTCAAGCAATTGCTTTTGAGCGTTGCGCGAGTTGTCGACCGCTTCACTGTCCGACTTGGATTCCGATTGCACAAGGTTTGCCAGCAGTAACATGGCAGAGCTGAACATTTCACTGAAGTAACCAGGCTGCGAACCTAAACGGCTTACGGCTGCATAGGCTTTGTTGATGGCGCGATAGACTTCTTTGAACTTGTTGTTGGCGACCGCGCTCTGCGCTTGGTCAATGTTGCTGTTGATGCGGTGCGTGATGTCGGTCAGCGTGTCCAACGCTTTGGTGTAATCGCTTTGGGTTTGGTTAATCTCAGCAACACTCATCTTACTGACATCGGTTGAGAACGACGATGCGGAAGTGGTTTCCACAACCGCAGCCAACTGCTTGGTGCGAACGATGGTTGGCGCGCTGATGCTTGGCGAAGAACCGGCACGAACGAATGACAAACTGAGCGTAACAATGCCGCGCTTGGTGGTGATGCTTTGCGAGAAGGTTTCGAACACCAAAGGCAGTTCACCGAGCCAAGGATGCTCAAGCTCACCGCGAGGTGATTCGTTAAGAGTGTCGATGAAAGCGTTGGAGTCCGCCAGCGAGCTGCTACCAACAAACACCACGTCCAGTTTAATGGTGCGCGCTTTGCTGCCCATGATACGAACGTGCGGCAGTTCAGCATAAGGAATCTCACTGATGTGCAAGCGCTTACCGCCATCAATGGCAGTGGCTAGGATGCTGATCTGATGCCCATTCCATCGACCGTGCTCGTACTGTCGTTCCCACATGAAAGACTCACTTCGTCCGCAATAAATTAGAAAGAATGCAGTAAGCGGAAAATTTCAGGCAGGAAGTGGGCGCGCAGGCCTCGTTCGGACTCACCCCTCCCTCCGCGCT
>NZ_JBMMKS010000032.1:0-4154 GCF_058630515.1 Vibrio sp. HM8-C | reverse complement strand
TGTTGAAACGGTTAACACGATTTCCGTGGGCGTTATGGATTCAGGCGCACCTGTGGCGTCATCGATTTTTCCCATCTTGTTTTGAACCAGAGTTTGCAGCGCTGCCACCACATCGGAGCGGATGTTTATGTCTTCAATCCCCTGAATCTCGATATCGAGCTGCGCATGTTCAGGTACAAGCGCCATCGGGTGACAACCGGCTAATCGATTATCTTCAAAGGTTTGTTGAACCAGATTGATGACTTCAGTGCTCACGGTTGGATCATTCGCACGACTTCCGACATACACTTGCACCATGCCGCGCTCAGGTGTGTTATCTAACGCCCAGGCGTAATCGACATCGGAATGAGCAGAGGTTGCCCACACTTCGTAATCATCGGCTTTACCAATCAGGTCATTTTTCTCATAGGCGACAATCACGCGAGTGCGCCAGTGTTCCAGAGCTTCAATGTCTGAGCCACCTGAGATACCCAAGCTTTCTACCTGACTTGGGTCAACCCCTTCCAAACCTTCAGAAAGTGTCAGCATGCTGCCTTCGGGTAAGTTGCTTTCAGTACCAGAAACCAAAGCGATAACATTCACAGGTGCGTTGCTGTATTGCTCTTCGGTAGTTTCAAACTCGTTGCCTGCCGCGTCCGTCAGTAAGCGCCCTTTGGGGATGACCACTGTTCCACCCAGTTCAACAAACTGAACCGTGCCTTTCGCAAAGGTTGGCAATAAGCGAGGCGTGTCATGACGATTGGCATGCAGATACAACCAAGATTCTGAACAGGTTTCTGGGTGCAGCTCGCGAAACAGTTGGTCTTGATAGCCGTATTGCCCGTAACTGACTCCCGCAATCGCACAAGCTAGCGCTTCAATAGCTGGGTTGTTTTGCCCTGTCTTAGCTATCAGTGTTGATTGGGCGCGATTAATCAGACTCTGTAAACTGACCTGAGTACTCATAGCTCTACCTCAAACTTGGTGCCATCAACCAATGTGACAATAGCGATTCGGCTCATGACTGTCGGTTTGCTTTCCCAAACCTTCACATCAATGTTTTTGGCGTGACCTTCGCTAACCAACCAAGCCAACGACTCTTCATAAAATCGTTTGGCGAAACTGATTGTCTGCTCCGTGAGTTTTTCACGCTTTAAAGTCCAGTCTCGCGAGCCAACCATATTCAGGAACTCAGCACTCCAACAACCACCGCGTTCATTGTTTGCCATACGAACGCGATCGTTTTGAGTCGATTCGGCTTGGTTATGAATGCTTTGTAAGATGGCGTGTGTCATGCCTTCTTTTGAACTGACGGGTGCGGTCAGGGCGCTTAGGGCAAATTTACTCATGGCGCGTTGGGTCCTTGCGATACTCGGTTGGTTGAATCATCGATGTAGTTATGGGTATGGGTTTCCACCGTCACGCCCGCGAACTTACCTGAAGCACCGCCGACATTGCCTGCTACATTCAGGTTGCCTGCGATGTCGACATTGCCTGAGAACGTTGAACTTGCGGCAGTCACATTGACCTTGGGCGCTGTTACGCTAACTTCACTTGGTGCGACCATTTCGATTTTTGCTGCAGACTGAATCTTGATACCGCTAGCCGTGAAGTGAACCAAATTGCCTTTATCATCGAGCATCGCCACTTCTCCCGGCTGCAATTCCATTTGGTAGCGTTCGTCTTCCACGTTGACGGTAATACCTCGCGCGGTGACACCACCAATAAACAGGTTGTAAGTTTTGGCGCCCACTAAAGGGCGGCTCATAAAGCCGTAGTTATGTACGCGACGAATGCGGTCATTGGTTCGGCCTGTCGCGGTTTTGATTTGTAGCCACTGTGTCTCTGCGCCTGTGACGATACCCGTACCCACAATGTTTTTGATTCGTCCCATCAGACGAGAGAGCAGATTAGACATTGCTTTGCTCCTTAAAGGGTCGAGACAATTGGATGGTGGTAGTTGCAGAGCTTTCGGATACCGATAGGCTTAATGCTTTTATCACCAACATTTCACTGAAGTTCTGCTCTTTGTCGATCACACGAATCACTCGGTTCATGCCGTCAATCGCAAGCTCTGGAAAAACATCAGCTATGCTTGAGGAAGCCGTCAGGCTCTGGGCAATCGCTGAGTTACGTTCGTAATTCGCCCTGGATAAACACGCCTCTTCGGTTTGCAGTTGGTCACTGATGATGACCAACGTTCGAGTGCTATCAATGTCACTTGACGTGACCGACGCGCTGGCTTCATCCCAAGCGCCTTGCACTTCTATGGTGTGGAACTGCTTATCAAACTTGCGAGATATACTTAGCTGCTCGATGTTATTACCCACCTCTAACCCAATGCCTTGAATGGTGGCGTGTGCGGGATGTTCGATGGTGAGAACGCCATTACGCTCAACCAATACAAAACCTTGTTCACGGATAACCTGCGCCACATTTTCCACAGGCGATTCGGCATTGATTTGAAACTCTTCTACGTTAACAAGGCGATTCACCAAACACTGAACGCTGAGGTTAAACGGTGACGCTAACTTGCGGAGCAGTTTGTCGACAGGTTGGTCATACAGCGCATCCATAGTGATACGTGAATCAATCATGTTGGCACTTTTGGAACGACCCGAAATAGTAAGAGCCTGGCTACTGGCATCGGTGGAGGAATCCACACCATCAATTTGCCCGGTCAGGATAAGCCTATCGTTGAGGTGGAACTCAACGGGCAACGGGTTGGTAATGTTCATGGGTGGAATAGAACACGTAAAGGTGTGAGCCAGTTGCTCTAATGAGTAGTTCACACTCGCGCTATAAAACGCGACCGCAGTGCCGTTGATTCGTAAAGTCAGCTTGTTCATTGAACATCATCCCTCACGGCAATGTCTCCACGCATGAATAGCGGATGCTGCAGCGCATTAATCGCTGTGATTAGATGCTCGTTGGTGTAGTGGTCGTGCGCGATAGAGAGCGCTGGCGTAAAGCGAGGCTGTTCAATCACTCGGTGCGCTGCCGTACCCTTGATGACTTTATCCAGTTGAGTTTGCACATTGGTCTTGAGCGCTAATAGCGAATCAAACAGCGCCATGCTTTCCATGGTGGAGACCTGTGTAACTTCGTCAATACGCTCGTCGAGGCTTTCTACCAAGGCAGTCAAATCATTTTGAATGATGTCTGGTTTCTTGTTGGTTGCGGTGATATCAAAGTTGTCTTCTTTTTCAAGCGAAACCAAATCCTGACTCATTTGAATCGCACCCGTCACCATCTGAATGTTGTAGTGAGGTGACACCGCATCGTCACTGACTTGGGCAAGCAGTTGCTTCTGAGCATTGCGCGAGTTGTCCACGGCTTCACTGTCCGACTTGGATTCCGACTGAACAAGGCTTGCTACCAGATTCATGGTTGAGCTGAACGTCTCACTGAAGTAACTCGGTTGTGTACTCAAACGGCTCACCGCACCGTAAGCATTGTTGATAGCGGAATACACTTCTTTGAACTTGTTATTGGCGGCTGCGCTCTGCGCCTGGTTAACGTTGCTGTTGAGGCGATGCGTGATATCGGTCAGCGCGTCTAACGCTTTGGTGTAATCGCTCTGAGTCTGATTAATCTCAGCGACGCTCATTTTGCTGACATCGCTAAGAAATGAAGAAGCCGATGTGGTTTCAACAACCGAAGCCAATTGCTTGGTGCGTACAACGGTCGGCGTGCTGATGCTCGGCGCAGTACCGGCACGAACAAAAGACAAACTGAGCGTAACAATGCCACGCTTGGTACTGATGCTCTGCGAGAAAGTCTCAAACACCAACGGCAGTTCACCCAACCACGGATGCTCTAGCTCTCCACTGGGTGTTTTATTTAGGCTGTCGATGAATGTATTCGAATCGACGAGCGAACTGCTGCCCACAAACACCACTTCCAATTTAATCGAGCGAGCTTTACTGCCCATGGTTTTAACGTGCGGCAGCTCTGCGTAAGGAATTTCACTGACGTGCAAGCGCTGACCGCCATCAATGGCAGTGGCTAGGATGTTGAGCTGATGCCCATTCCATCGACCGCGCTCGTACTGTCGTTCCCACATGAAAGACTCTCTTCGTCAGCAATAATTTAGAAAGAATGCAGTAGGCGGAAAATTTAAGACGGGAAGGGGGCGCTCAGGCCTCGTTCGGACTCACCCCTCCCTCCGCGCC
>NZ_JBMMKS010000031.1:0-5140 GCF_058630515.1 Vibrio sp. HM8-C | reverse complement strand
TAAAAACAGACAAAGGAGCATTACTGCTCCTTTTCTGTTTATACAATCTTTAATGAAATTACTTAGCGTTAACCGCTTTAACAAAGGCCTCTTGCGCCCCTTCAATACCTAAAGCTTTCGCTTCATCCAGTAAGCTAAGAGCTTTAGGAATATCTCCCGCTTCTACAGCAGCCTTGATTGATGAGTGATAATAAGTTCTCGTCTCTGGCACAACGCTAGCTTCAGGAGCTCTTTCTAAGAAAGGAGCTTTCTTGTTCGATTGACTTCTTTCAAGATTGTTAGTGGAAAATTCTTTCACAGAAACGTTAATGACACCTTGTGCTACATGGATCGCTATAGGGTCTGCAATTTTCGGTGGATCAGTTCTCTTTGCTATCGCCATTGCTTTAGCTGGATGAATAAGAACTGTTTGTTCTTCTAGATCGATATCTCTTGTATAAACTAAAACGAATAGACTTGTTACATTTGCTGGAATCACAAAGCTAACTTCCCCATGTAATGCTTCTCCAACAATAAAGTCATTTCGGTCATAATCAAACTCTTCTGCGGCATACGTTTTAATCAAATTAAAACTCTGGTCATAAACGGCAACATTAGGTGCGAATACCTTAAGCTCTTTGACTAAAGAAGTAATTTCTAAGCTAACCCCAATTTGAGATACCTTGAAACTAAAAGCTCCGATATATCCTTTAATACTATCTGATTCATAGATTTGTGAAGTTTCAGCTATGTTTAGTGAAAACTTTGAAGGAACAGAAACTTCTTGCCAATTCACTTGTTCCAATTTCTGTACTGAATAACTTGATGAAGTTAAAGGTTGTGTAGATATCTCTACATTGGAGCTACAGCCAGCAAGAGCAAGTAAGCTTAATGACGCAGCAAAGATTGATTTCATGTTCTGCAACTCTCAATTCAAAATTTAAATCAGGTAGCCAAAAATAGCTACCTGACGTTCCTATACACTATAGGATTTGTTTACCACCAAGCTTCTACTTGAGCGCCGACCATCATGTCATTGTTATCAACAGCTAGATCGCCATTGTACATGCTAGCAAATACTCGGATTGCCGGACGAGCCCAGAAACTAGACCCCGCTTGCCATTGTTGAGCAATAGTAATTTTATTTAGATCTTGTGTTTCACTAGCCCAGTATTCATCTGCTTGATAGTAACCGAGCTCTAGAACTGTACTCATTGTTTCAGACCACTTATATGAAGGGCGAACTACAGCACTCATTCGCTTACCATAATCTGATGCGCCTTCATCATCTAACAGAGAGTAAATAAACGAGTAACCTAGATCCCATTTCTCACCTGAAATTACACCCCAGTCGATAAAGCGCATTGACTTACGACCTTTCTGACCTTGTTCAAGGTTGTAACCAACGCCCATATGGCTATTTACGCCATAGCCGTCCCAGCCAAAACCTTCAGTGTTATATTGGAATACTGCTTTATTGAAGCCGCCTAAGAAATTGCCTAATGTATGTTCTATAGTCAGGCTGTAACCAACTTCATCTAAGCCGTAATCGCCCGCATTACCAGTTCCATTATCAATGGCTTTCTCTTGCTCATCTGTGTAGTGAGGTTTAGAAATCATGAACGTGAAATCTAATGAGTTATTTTCACTTAGATTAACGCCGTTGTAGCGAAAATCTAGCGTTGGTGCTGATGAATATAACTGTTCACTTTCTAACGCTACAGATTCATCTTCAGCAGTTGTTGTATCATCGGTCACGGATAAAGGAGCTTTCCACTTACGGTTGAATACTGCCGCAGAAAATTTACCAGGGCCCGCTTCAATATTTTCTAAACCGATACCATCACCAGATGTGTTTACATAATACATATCTAGAATATGTACATCTTTACGACCGTAGTAACGCTTACCTGCCCATAATGTCGTACCGTTATCCATAGAATAATCGATCCAAGCCTCACGGAAAGAAGCACGCTGACCATTCCAAGGATCTGATGCGTCACCTAAATTCTGGAATGAACTACCACGAGTATCACGTTGTGTCGAAGGATCTTCTGCAGTGCCAAAGGCTAAAAGAGTGTGTGCACCAAAACTTCCTCCGTTTGCCTCATACAGTTTGTTCGCATTTAAAATGAACTCACCGTACATATCACATTCGTCACCTAAACGTCCGACCACGTGAGCAGCTGGACCACCGTTACCATAACAGAACTGTGAACCACCATCAGCATTGAGTCCCATACCCGCGCGAAAATATCCGTGGTAATCAACTTCAGCACTTTGAGCTGTAAAGCCCACTAAAGTAGCAGCCACTGCGGCAGCAATTACACTTACTTTTTTCATTCTTAACTCCAAATAGGATTTTATTTTTAGTTCCTTAGTTCTCTTTCTTTGGAGCCTGAAAGGCAGAAATCCGGCCACAATAAAAAGAGGTAAGACGGGACAAGTCCCCAGTTGTTTCAACGTTATTTAGGTTAATGAACTCGCATAAGGATGACTTCCTCCACCCCAAATTAATTTGAGGGGGATGATTAGGGATGAGATTTTTTGGGGTATGGTGTTTTTGAAACGTTGATCACGCAATTTAGGGGGAGTAGTGATCGAAAGCTTTCACATTAGTGGAATACAAAATGCATTAGATCACTATTTGGCGATAAAACGTTCATCAAAATGTAATCAAATTACAGAATAAATTTTATTAAAGGGCGCTTGACCTAATAGTGGCAACGCTTTTTACTTAAATAAGTGGGTAACTTAACTCTAACTATAAGAACGTAACTTACGATGACTACTACTGCTTCTCGTCCGTATCCTTTAGGTGCAACACTTGATCCAAATGGATGCAACTTTTCTATTTACGCTCCAGCCAATGATGATTTGGTACTTGCACTATTTAATTCTGATGGCAGCTATGAAACGCATCCATTAGAAGGTGAATATGCTGGTATAAAACACACCTATATGACTGGTGTTAAAGCGGGCCAAAGATATGGGTTCATCTCCCACGAAGACGACAACAGTTTATTGTATGTTTCTGACCCTTATGCCAAAGCGTTAGATGCCGCGCTCACTTATACTCCTCCCTTCTCAGCAGAGGACAGCTTCGAGCTTGCCAAATGTTTGGTGATTGATGATGACTTTGACTGGCAAGATTCAGAAAAGCCAAATATCGCCCGCGATGAAATGGTGCTGTTTGAAACCCATGTGAAAGGACTCACCCAACTTCATCCAGACGTAGAGAAGAAGGTGCGCGGGACATATATGGGTTTAATTAGCGAACCTATGCTGTCGTTTTATCGCGAACAACATATTAATACCCTACAACTGTTGCCTATTGCAGCGTGCATGCATGAACCTCATTTGTTGGATATGGGTAAAGTGAACTACTGGGGTTACAACCCTTTTGTATTCATGGCTCCAGATCCTCGTTACGCAATTAAAGACGCCGTTACAGAACTTAAAACCGTTATTCGTGAGCTTCACAAGCAAGGTATTCAAGTCATTCTGGATGTGGTTTACAACCACACAGCGGAAGGCGGACAAGATGGTCCTATCTTCAATCTTAAAGCTTTAGATCCCAATTACTATCTAAGACACGGCCCTCATTTTGCTAACTTCACTGGCTGTGGTAATACGGTTGATCTCTCGTACCAGCCATCGCTCAACTTGGTGATGGATACACTACGTTATTGGGTCAGCGAGTATAAAATTGATGGTTTCCGTTTTGACTTAGCCGCCACACTCGGTCGCAGAGGCGATGACTTCAGCAGCGAAGCAGCATTCTTCAAAGCCGTTGCTCAAGATCCTGTGCTTAGAGAAGTAAAATTGATTGTAGAGCCATGGGATATTGGTCCTAATGGCTACCAAGTCGGAAACTTTCCATTTGGCTGGAATGAAACCAACGACAAACTGCGCGACATTACCCGCAGCTTCTGGCGCGGTGATCAGGGCTATCTCAAAGAGTTCGCAACACGCCTTATGGGCTCGCGAGATCTCTATAGCGCCGCGAACTGGCCCTATAAACTTACGGTGAACTACATCACCTACCATGATGGCTATACTCTTCAGGATTTGGTGTCTTATAAACACAAACACAATGAAGCCAATGGAGAACAGAACCGAGATGGGCACGGTGACAACCGCTCTGATAACTATGGTGAAGAGGGTGAAACCGATAACCTCGTCATTCAGGCGACTCGCGAACGTCAAAAGCGCAACTTTATGGCGAGCCTGCTGTTTGCTTTCGGTATACCGCATATTCTCACCGCAGATGTGCTTTCCCATACCCAAAAAGGCAACAACAACGCGTATTGTCAGGACAACGAAATCAGCTGGATTAACTGGAGTCACTCTGAAAACAAAAACACGTTTAAAGAGTGGCTTGGTCAGATGGTTGCCGCTCGTCAAACCTATATGATTCCATTCATTCGTGCATTTAGTGGTGACGAGCGCAACTTCAACCGGATTTTCTGGAGACGCGTCGACGGTAATTTGATGGAGCATGATGATTGGAACAGAGTCAATTCTGTCGCACTTCACATGGGCATAGGCGAAGACGAACAAGAATTGCTGTATCTGATTAACCAAACCAATGCTCCAGCAAGATTTAAACTGCCAAACGACCGCAATCAAGATTGGAAAATCATCTGCGATACTAACCTGCGCCATATTCAGCATGGCCATGCAGAAGGGGAAATTCTTCAGCTACCCACTTCTATGGCGATTCTGCATTTTCAGCCAAAGAAAAAGTGTAAGTCGTAGGATTTAGCCCTAAAAACCCTCTCAGCCCCAAATGATGCACTCACAGTTTTTCCTATAGGTGGAAGTTAATTAAACAATCGGTGGAACAATTACAACCAGGTGGACATGATTTAGCTGAATATTTAGTTCCAAGACTTCACAATCTTCCATATTGCACAAAATCTAGATGGAGGGATAAAGCTCCTTACAAACTTTACCTTCCAAGATCTTAAATCTGTCCTTAGACGCCCATATGCAGTGCTATTCTTCATTGAAGACATTGACGATACTTTCGTTATTACCATTAAGCAACTTAGGAAAAACATGTCTGTCTCAAAATGGCGTTTGTCGGCTTGGTCGTTCTGTATCGCTGTTTGCGCTTTACCGTTAAATGCAGCGCCTCTTGATCAGTACCGAATAC
>NZ_JBMMKS010000030.1:0-6721 GCF_058630515.1 Vibrio sp. HM8-C | reverse complement strand
TTGCAGGTAAAAGAAAGCCGATGCATTGCATCGGCTTTCTTCTATTTATAGCTCAGAATTCATCGCGCAGAATTATTTGCTTTTCTTCGCGGTAGTTTTCTTTTTAGCGGTGTCTTTCTTCTTCGCTGCGTCTTTTTTCTTTTTAGCCGCAGTCGGTTTTTTCTTCTTAAATACTGCTTTCTTGTGTTTAGGACGCATACCTTCGATGTAACGCTCTTTGATATCTTCTTTGATATAACGAGCGACACGTTCAATCATTGGCTGATCATGCGCTTCGATAAGAGAAATTGCATTACCTTTCTTACCCGCACGAGCAGTACGACCAATACGGTGTAAATACACATCCGCGGTACGTGGCATATCAAAGTTAATCACGTGGCTGACATCTGGGATATCAATACCGCGAGCTGCAACGTCTGTCGCTAAAAGGATGTTTACCGTACCATCGCGAAAACGTGAAATCGCATTGTTACGACGATCTTGTGGCATTTCGCCTTGGATCCAAACGCAAGGGATCTGTGCGCGTTCTAATTCAGTACGAAGATCCGCCAAGCGTTCACGCGTTTTCAAGAATACGATGGCGCGCTCTGACTGCTCGGTTAAGATTGTTTTTAACAGCTCAAGCTTATGTGCCATATCGTCTGCACGGTGGTACCACTGAGTGATTTTCTTGCGCTCACGACGTGGTGGCTCTGCATTGACAATTGCTGGCTCGTTTAGCAAATCTGCTGTGAAACCATCAACGCCTTTACCTTCTAAAGTTGCTGAGAATAGAAGGGTCTGTTTACGCCAGCGACATTCAGCTGATAGACGGTCAACGACCGGACCAAAACCCATGTCTAGCATGCGGTCTGCTTCGTCAAGAATTAACCATTCAATTGCACGACAATCGAAACGCTCAGCGTCAATGTATTCCAATAAACGCCCCGGTGTTGCTACAACGATATCTTGAGTGGCTGCCAAAACATCTGCGTGTTCTTGGTATTGAACACCGCCAGTGATACTGAAGATGTTCATGTGTGTGTATTTTGCCAACGCTTTTGCTTGCTCTGTGATTTGCAGCGCTAATTCACGAGTTGGCGTGAGAATCAAAATACGAGCTGGACCTGCTTTCTTACGTGGGAAATCTTGTAGGTATTGCAGCGCTGGGATAACAAACGCAGCCGTTTTACCTGTCCCTGTTGGTG
Source organism: Vibrio sp. HM8-C (assembly GCF_058630515.1). Classification (NCBI taxonomy): domain Bacteria; kingdom Pseudomonadati; phylum Pseudomonadota; class Gammaproteobacteria; order Vibrionales; family Vibrionaceae; genus Vibrio; species Vibrio sp. HM8-C. Next base: position 5,534 of record NZ_JBMMKS010000030.1, on the reverse strand, counting down.
CAGATGCAAACACATCTTTTCCGTCGAGGGCTTGAGGAATTGCTTCGGCTTGAACTTGAGTAGGGCGCTCAAAGCCCATTTCTTCAATTGCCTCGATGAGGTTTGGATCCAGTTCTAAGTCAGCAAAAGATTTGATCACTGTTAATACTCCGCAAGCGCTCGGACTGAGCAGTCAAAGCCGATCAGCAACCGCTGATCAGTAAAAATTAGGGGCGCACATTATAGATGGATCGTCACTCAGATCACATCTTTAATTCTACATCTTTAAATAAAAAGATCGTGTTAGCTCGGTGAAGGCTTGAGTGTAGCCTAAATCATCGCGAATGATCAGCGTTGATTCCTCAATATCAATCGGTTCTTTTTTCAGTTCAAACAAAAGTCGGCTGATGGGTTTGTTCGGCGTCGGCTGCACTTTGCATAATCGAGATAAGTAAAAGCCATTCTTTTTCGCTAGCTCTATAAATTGTTCACCTTCTGTTATTGGAAGAATAAAGCTGGCGATCCCTGCATCAGACAAAAGTTGGAAAGTGATATCAATTAGGCGCTTATGTTCTAACGTGTCGGTGTGTCTGGCAGTGGCTCGCTGAGCATGCTGTGACTGTTCCCCGTCGTTAAAATATGGTGGATTACAGATAATGGCACCGAATGTGATTCCATCGTTAATGCTTAGTACATCAGCTTGCTTCACGGTAATGCGCTCAGACCAAGGTGAGTTATTGATATTGATTTGAGCGGCTTGAAAAGCATGCTCATCAATGTCGATGGCTTGTATTTGAGTCGTGGGAAATCTTTGAGCGCACATTAAGGCTAAAAGCCCTGTGCCCGTTCCGATATCCAGTATGTTTGAAATTGGAAGCTGCTGTTGAGAAGGTGTATTTGAAAACGATGAACGCTGAAAAGCCCATGCGCCCAGTAGTACGCCATCTGTGCTGACAGGCATACCACTTTGTCCACCTTCAATTGAAAATTGCTTAAATTTAAAGCCTTTAGTGTTTAACGTGCTACTTTTCATGAAAATATCGGTTTTTGTTGAAAATTAAGTGACTAACGCTGGTGTTGAATAGTTGTATAGATTTTTGTTCTATTTTGTGTTGGTTTTATATTGTAATTTTATAGTTTATTGTTCTGGTTTTGCTTTTTTATCTAGTGTTATGAACTGCTTTTTTACTTTATGTTTGGATTTATGTGGTGTTTTTGGCTCATGGGTTGCGAAGTGATGATAGTTTCGTCATTATTCGCCCCCTCTCTCGAGCATTGGAAAGCCGTTTTTCAAGCGAAGGATGTATTACATTAACAAATAATTATTAAGGGGTATCTGTGAAACAGTCGTTAAAATTAACAGATATTATAGCTTTAGGCTTTATGCTTTTTGCGTTCTTTTTGGGCGCTGGTAACATTATTTTCCCTCCTCTAGCAGGTCAATTAGCGGGTGACCACTTACTTCCTGCAATGAGCGGTTTCCTTTTGACAGCAGTGGGTCTCCCACTAGTAACCATTATTGCAATCGCGATTTCTGGCGGTAGTTGGGAACACCTAACAAAACACCTGCCAGCGAAAGCGTCGTTGGTAATGGCTGCTTTAATCTTCATTATTATCGGTCCTGCATTTGCTGCACCTCGTACAGGTTTAGTGGCTTATGAAATGGCGGTAAAACCTCTATTTGCAGACCTGAACCTTACTGTTTTTTCTGTATTGTTCTTTGCTGTGGCTATGTTCTTCTCGTGGTCTCAAGGCAAACTGATAGATGTGATTGGTAAAGTTCTAACGCCAGCTCTTTTCATCGGTTTGATTGTTTTGGCTCTTGGGGTATTCATGGATCCACAAGGTCAAATGCTTTCAGCGCAAGGTGAGTACGCAACACAGCCACTCACTAAAGGCTTCCTTGAAGGTTACAACACTATGGATACCTTCGGTGCTTTGATGTTCGGTATTCTGATTGTGGATGCTCTGCGTGCTAAAGGCATTACTGAAGAGAAAGCAACAACCAAATACCTTATCAGCGCGGCTGTGATTGCTGCTGCAGGTCTGGCTTTTGTGTACATTTCGCTATTCTACCTAGGTGCGACAAGTTCATCTGTGGCTATGGGTGCAGACAATGGCGGCGTGGTGCTAAGTCAATATGTTATTGCGCTCTTCGGTGATAAAGGTCAGTTAGTACTATCAGTGATCGTTCTACTTGCTTGTTTGACGACGGCGATTGGTCTTATCTCTGCTTGTTCTGATTTCTTCAGCACTCATACTCCAATCTCATACAAAGCATGGGTTGTGATTAACGGTGTTGCGTGTGCAGTAGTCGCGAACGTTGGTCTAGCGCAGTTAATTGCTCTTTCTGTGCCAGTACTATTTGCTCTGTATCCAGTTGCGATTGCATTGGTTGCGTTGACTTTCATCCGTACTAAACTTGCTAACCCACAAGCGGCGTACCGTGTGGTGATTCTTGTATCACTACTGTTTGCTCTGATTGATGCAGCAAAAGTGTCTGGTTTAGATGTTTCATTCTTCAACTTCCTACCTCTGTTTGAAATTGGTATGGGGTGGTTGTTACCAACAGTTGCTGCGATGATTGTGATGACATTCGTTGGTGGTTCTGCGAAAGCTGAACTGGAACAAAAAGCCGCATAAATTTGAGCTGGATTAAAAAGAGGTGTTTGAGACTGTTTTTATACAGAACTCAGCGCCTCTTTTTTATTGCTATCGAAACCTAGACACCACCTCGTTTTTCTGTACAGCCTCCAATCAAAATATCCCCAATTTTTCCTGTATCTTCATCACATTTTTAAGTAGAATTCTCCGGTTAAATTCTACTCATAAAGCTTAAGCAAAAATGTTTGAAATCAATCCAATTAAAAACCGCATTCAGGATGTGTCAGAGCGCACGAATATCCTGAGGGGGTACCTTTGACTACGACGCTAAGAAAGAGCGTCTAGAAGAAGTAAACGCAGAACTTGAACAACCAGATGTATGGAACGAACCTGAACGCGCACAAGCATTAGGTAAAGAACGTTCAGCATTAGAATTGGTTGTTGAGACCATCAATCAACTCGATCAAGGTGTTGATGATGTTGAAGGACTTCTTGAACTCGCTGTTGAAGCTGAAGATCAAGAAACATTCGATGAAATCGGTCCTGAACTCGCTGAACTAGAAGCTAAGTTGGAACAACTTGAGTTTCGTCGTATGTTCTCTGGTGATCACGACTCATCTGATTGCTATATCGATCTTCAATCTGGTTCTGGTGGTACTGAAGCACAAGACTGGACTTCAATGATGCTACGCATGTACTTGCGCTGGGCTGAAGCGAAAGGTTTCAAAACAGAAGTGATTGAAGTTTCCGAAGGTGAAGTTGCTGGTCTGAAATCTGCAACCGTTCGTATCATTGGTGACTACGCTTACGGCTGGTTACGCACAGAAACGGGCGTTCACCGTTTAGTTCGTAAATCACCATTTGATTCAGGCGGTCGTCGTCATACTTCGTTTGCTTCTGCGTTTATCTATCCTGAAGTGGATGAGAATATTGCGATTGATATCAACCCAGCGGATCTACGTATTGACGTATATCGTGCATCGGGTGCTGGTGGTCAGCACGTTAACACCACCGAATCAGCGGTACGTATTACTCACATTCCAACCAACACGGTTGTGCAGTGTCAGAATGACCGTTCTCAGCATAAAAACAAAGATCAAGCAATGAAACAGCTTCGTGCGAAACTGTTTGAGCTTGAACTACAGAAGCAAAACGCTGAGAAACAAGCGAACGAAGATGCAAAATCTGACATCGGTTGGGGTAGCCAAATTCGCTCATACGTACTAGATGATTCTAGAATTAAAGATTTACGCACCGGAATTGAAAACCGCAACACTCAAGCGGTTCTTGATGGTGACTTAGACAAATTTATTGAAGCTAGCCTGAAATCTGGCCTTTAAGCTTTTTACCGACAATACAGGGTACATGCAAAATGACTGATGCTGTTCAAAACGAAATGAATCAAGAACAAATCGCGCAAGAAGAAAACAAGCTGATTGCAGAGCGTCGTAGCAAGTTAGAGCACATCCGTAAGAGCTGCAAAGCGAATGGTCATCCGAATGATTTCCGTCGTGACAGCCTAGCTGGTGATCTACAAGCTGAGTTCGGTGAAAAGACAAAAGAAGAACTAGAAGAGCTGAACCATATCGTTGCTATTGCTGGTCGTGTGATGGCAAAACGTGGTCCGTTCCTTGTGATTCAAGAAACTTCAGGTCGTATTCAAGCTTACGCATCTAAAGATGTACAAAAAGAGCTTAAAGAGAAATACCAAGGTCTAGATATCGGTGACATCATCGGTGTGAAAGGCGCGCTACACAAATCAGGTAAAGGCGATCTTTACGTGAACATGGATGAGTACGAGTTGCTGACTAAGGCACTTCGTCCGCTTCCAGAAAAATTCCACGGTCTGACTGACCAAGAAATGCGTTACCGTCAGCGTTACGTTGACCTTATCGTTAACGAAGATTCACGTAATACGTTTATCATCCGCTCTAAGTTAGTAAGCGCAATTCGTGCTTTCATGACTTCTAAAGGTTACCTAGAAGTTGAAACACCAATGATGCACGTAATCCCTGGTGGTGCTTCTGCTCGTCCATTCGTAACTCACCACAACGCGCTAGATATCGACATGTATCTACGTATTGCACCTGAGCTATACCTAAAACGCCTAATCGTAGGTGGTTTTGACCGTGTGTTTGAGATCAACCGTAACTTCCGTAACGAAGGTCTTTCTCCTCGTCATAACCCAGAATTCACTATGATGGAATTCTACCAAGCATACTCTGACTACAAAGATCTAATGGATCTAACAGAAGAGATGCTAAGCACTGTAGCAATCAATGTTCTAGGTGCAACGGCGATGCCTTACGGTGACGAAATGGTTGAGTTTGGTGGCAAATATGCTCGCATGAGCATGTTTGAAGCAATCAAACACTACAATCCAAACCACGCTCAAATCCAAGCATTAACAGAAGAAGATATCCAAAACCGTGATCTTATGGTTTCTATCGCGAAATCTGTTCATGTCGACGTAGAGCCTTTCTGGACTTGTGGTCAGCTTCTTGAAGAGATCTTCGGTGAAACGGCTGAGCCAAAACTGATCCAGCCTACTTTTATCACTGGCTACCCAGCGGATATCTCGCCACTTGCGCGCCGTAGCGATAGCAATCCGTTTTTCACAGACCGCTTTGAGTTCTTCATCGGTGGCCGTGAAGTAGCGAATGGTTTCTCTGAGCTTAACGATGCAGAAGACCAAGATGCTCGCTTTAAAGCACAGGTTGATGCGAAAGAGTCTGGTGATGACGAAGCAATGTTCTACGATGCAGACTACATTACTGCACTAGAACACGGTCTTCCACCAACGGCTGGTCAAGGTATCGGTATTGACCGTCTGGCAATGTTGTTTGCTAATGCACACACTATTCGTGACGTAATTCTGTTCCCAGCGATGCGTCCACAGCAATAATTTGTTGTTGAAAATTGTCATTTAATAAAAACCGCCTTCTGGCGGT
>NZ_JBMMKS010000029.1:0-9282 GCF_058630515.1 Vibrio sp. HM8-C | reverse complement strand
TTAATAGTATCTGTTAACAATAGATAGCTCGTAATAACGGATAGCTCTAAGTAACAGATAACTCGAAAAACTTATAGTTCAGTGACGAACGTACCTTCAGGCATTACTGGTAGGTAGTTTTTGTAGAAGTCTAGGTATGCTTGATTTGGATTCAAGTCTGCAAATACTTCTGGGTACATTGCTTTTGCGTAGAACTGAATCATTGCACCATCAAGAATGGTACGGCATGCGCCGTGGTAAGCCGCATACATACGGTTGTTTTTAACTGCTGCAATTGAAGACCAGCCAGTACGCTTCTTAAAGCCTTCTAGACGCTCTTTCGCTACAGATTCTTGCACGCCTTGACCCATAACCATTGAATCACCACCTGTACCCGTTTCGTAACCAGTGATGACGATAACATCTGGGTTTGCGGCAATGATTTGCTCTGGGTTTAGTTTGCCCCACCACTCAACATATGGTGCTGAAATGTTGTTACCGCCAGCGACCGTTGCGATAGCACCCCACATGTTTTTACCGAATGTATAGCCGATCTCGTTGATGCCTGATGCACCATACTCGGTATAAATTTTTGGTTGAGGAAGGTTCGCTTTCTCTAAACGAGCAGTAATCATCTCGATGTTCTGCTTATATTCGTTGGCGATTTTAGCCGCGCGCTCTTGTTGACCTGTGATCACACCGATAAGTTCTGTACTTTTGATGTGGCGATCTAGAGTTTGAGCGTTGTAGTCAACCACAACAATTGGAATACCAGCGCTTTCAAGACGTTGGATATCACTGCCTAAGCCTTTGTATTGCCAGTCAGCCAGCATGATAAGGTCTGGTCTTAGGCTGATCACTTTCTCTACTGAGAACGTATTGGTGTCTACACGACCAATACCCGGAATCTCGTCGAGTGAAGGGCGGTGTTTCACGTTCATTTCCCAGTTTGCTGGGCGTGCTTGCCAAATGTATTTTGACATACCAACGACGTTATCGTACGCAGCTTCTGTACCAATCGCCATGTAATCTTCAGGGTAGAAACCAACGACAACGCGCTTTGCTGGCGCATCGAAAGTCACTTCTCGGTCAAGTACGTCTGTAATGGTGGTTGTTTGAGCGAAGCTGTAAGAAGCAAACAGCAAAGTTGAAAGGCTAAACAGTTTTTGAATCATGTAATGAAACCTTTTATTGTCCTTGTTTAAAAGATCGTTATTGATGCCGCTTGTCTGGCGGTTGGCGCTGATTATATTGTCAATATAAATGCACATGCAAACTATTATCATTTATTTTTCTATAATTTTGTCGCCTAACTCATAGCGTTTATTGTTCATTGCTACAAATATTGTTCATTGCTACAAATCGCTCATTTCAGTTCAAAGATGTGTGATTCTGGCAACACCTATCGTGCTTTCGTCGCTATTCTGTAGATATGGAAATCTGAAGATATGAAAAGTTTGCTCTTGTTAGTTGTAAGGAATAAAAATGGAAGATTTTATTTTGCCAAGTAACAATCCTATGCCTCGCTTAGGCTTGGGTACTTGGTATATGGGGGAGAACCAGAGAACTCGCAAGCAGGAAGTGGAAGCGTTACGCTTTGGTATTGAATATGGCGCGCGCTTGCTTGATTGCGCAGAAATGTATGGTGAAGGCGAAGCTGAGAGTATTGCAGGTGAAGCAATGAAAGGCTTCCGAGACCAGCTTTATATCGTGAGTAAGTTTTATCCTCATAATGCTTCACGCAAAGGGGTGATAACTGCGTGCGAGAGAAGTTTACGTCGTCTGAATACCGATTATTTAGATATGTATCTTCTTCATTGGATGGGTTCTGTACCTTTTGAAGAGACACTGGAAGCGCTCTATTTATTAAAAGAGCAGGGCAAGATCCGAGATTATGGTGTCAGCAATCTTGATATTGATGATTTAAAAGACTTCTGCGCTGCTGATTCTCAAGGGCTTTGTGCAACAAACCAAGTGCTTTATAACTTAGCGTGCAGAGAGCCTGAGTGGGCGGTAAAACCGTTTTGCGATCAGAAGGGAATGTCAATGATGGCTTACTGCCCATTAGATCAAGGCTCTTTATTGTTTGAACCTGCACTCCAGACGATTGCAGACAAGCACAATGCTACTCCTGCCCAAATAGCGTTAGCTTGGTTGCTTCATCAGCCTGGCGTTATTGCCATACCTAAATCCAGCACGGTTTCTCGAGTGAAAGAGAACTTAGACTCTGCAAACATCCGTTTAAATGCGGGTGATCTAGAGCTTCTTAACCGAGAATTTCCAGCGCCGAGTAACGCTTATGAAGGTCGAATAGGAATTCGATAGGTAAAAGAAAGAGCCGCTGATGCGGCTCTTTTAGTCTGTGTTGTACAAGGTAACGACTTCAAATTAATGGAAGAAGTCCACTTGCTGTTTGAGGTGTTTTGACAGCTCAGACAATTGCTGTGCACTACCGGATGTCTGCGCGCTCGTTTCTCGGCTTTGAACATTCAAGTCGGAAATTTCAGAAGCACTTGCTGCAACTTCTTGTGATACCTGAGCTTGTTGCTCTGCTGTTGTGGCAATCGCTTCGGCTTGACCTGCAATGCCGCGTACTTGTTCTGCTATAGATTCGAGTGAAGTGCCCGCTTCTTGCGCCTTATCGAGCACCTTGTTAGCGTTTTGCTGGCTTTGATGCATTAAAGAAACCGCATTGCCTGTTGAGCTCTTCAACTGGTTAATAATCTGAACCACGTCTTTAACCGACATTTGCGTGCGAGCAGCAAGAGTTCTTACTTCATCGGCAACGACGGCAAAGCCACGACCTTGTTCACCAGCTCGCGCCGCTTCGATTGCAGCGTTAAGAGCCAGCAAGTTCGTCTGTTCGGCAATATCATCAATCATTTTAGTGACGCTTTGGATGCTATTACTGTCGTTGTTTACTTGCTCAATGGCTTTCGCTGATTGATCGAGCTGATCGTTAAGCTGTGCCACATCTAAGCAAACTTCTTCCACTTTACCCAAACCGGTTTGAGTGCTCTCATCTGCTTGACGGACGTTTTCAGCAATCGCTTCAACTTGCTGTGCCACAGATTTTGCGGATGTCGCCATCTCTTCAATAGCTGTAACCACTTGTTCTGCTTGGCGCTGTTGTGCATCCGACTGACGCAAATTGGTTTGTGCATCACTCAACACACTACTTGACTGACCGTCGAGCTGTTCACTGGTCGAACGGATATCACCAACAAGAGAGTTAAGGCGGTTTGCCATGTTGCTGACGCTGTTCGTAAGCCTTGTCACTTCGTTCTGTGAATTTTGACTGCCTTGATCAACTTTGATGCTCACTTCACCTTCGCCCAATCGCTCCATATACCCACTAAGAGTGGTCAATGGCTTGGTACTGCGATTAATGAAGAGACTCATGATCACAAAGGTTAATGCGCCAACTACAAGGGAAATGATAGCAATCAGTTTGAGAAGTTCTGTACTCTCTTTGGTCACTTCACTTACAAACGTACCCCCAAGAATCTTCCAATCCCAACCCGGAACAGTGGTGTACACAATGTATTTTTCTCCGACTGAGCCGTTAAATTCCCATGGATAAGTGAGGATGCCTGTATCCTGACTAAAGATAGCTTTAAAAGGCTTTGCACCGTTGTAATCGGCAACATCTAAGATAGATGGATCATTGGGTTTAAATTTGGGGTGTAACAGATAATGACCAAGGTCTGTTTGTTTGTTGTCTAGAACAATCGTATAGCCAGTGTCACCCCAAGAAACGGACCGTAAAGACTCAAAAATAGATTGGGTGGCATCTTCTACTGGCAAGGCGATACTGGTAATGGCTGTTACTTTTCCTTCATCACTCAATACGGGGTCATAATAGGCGATATAGTTCCGACCTAATAAAGTCACCACACTATAATAAGGCTGACCATTCATGATGTTGTTATATGCAGGGTGTTCTTTGCCTAATAAAGTGCCTATTTCTAATTTGCCTTCTGAGTCGCGAAGTGAAGTGGAGATTCGAATCCAATCGTCTCCTACTGGCGCAAATATAGTGGCAGCAGCACCTGTATCCCGACTGAAAGCTTCAGGCTTACGAACATCGCTTACAATGCTCTCACCCCAAATTGTAATATCGCGAATTTGGTAGCCATTGTAATTGACTTCGTTATCTTCAACATAAAATCCTTCTAGGTACCCATTACGAAGAGTGGATGCAAGGATACGAGCGGTTTCTAGGTAAGCGTTATACTGACCTTCAATGGTCTTACCCATAGCTTGGATTTTGGACTGTTGCTCCGTCAGTGTCGTATTCAAAAGTACTTTGGAAGCATTTTGATAGACCAATGCAGCTATGCTTGAAAATGCAATCAGCAAACATACCGTCATGACGGTGCGCAACTGAAACCCCAAGTTTCTGTTTCGGTAATATTGGATCATAGACATTCCTAACCTTTTTATACTCAAACCACTTTTTGTCGTGAGTTATGCATATGTGTTTATTCTTCGTCGTTTTATTTATAGATTTTGTTGAATCTCGATTGTTACATTTTGCTGAGTTCAGCACTTTGTAGGGGTGTATCTGGTATAAATAAAGGGTGATTCCTCCCGATAGATTTCAAATCCCATGCGTTTGTAGAGGCTTCCTGCATGGCTGTCTTTAAGATAGCTTAGAGAACAGGGTTTTCCGGTCTGTTTAGAATATCGGATGACATATTCCATAACTTTACTTCCGATCCCCTGATTTTGATAATTAGGTAGAATAAAGAACCTAGAAAAGAAGAGCTGGTCACGTTTTTCCAGCAACATGTAAGTTCCGATGGGCTTGTCTTGATGGCAGATTACTGTAGGCAGACCAGTATTCCATTCGTGTAGATGCAAGGCCCATTGAAGCTCTTCGTCCCAACCATGCTCAAGCGTTAGCAAATCGAAGTCGACTGCCTTTTTAAGTTCATAAGCAAAAAGGCAGTCGGCGTCAGTAGCTGGGCGAAATCGAATCTCACTCAAAACGGAGTTATCCTTCAATTTGTGCTCTGTTAGCGCAATTTGCCGAATAGTCTCCATTTAATGCAGCAATGATGTTATCAACAGCACACTGCACCATGCTGTAACGAGTTTCTGTGGTTGCAGAACCTATGTGTGGTAACAAGAATGCATTATCCAATTGGGTAAGGGGCGATGATGCAGGCAGAGGCTCAACTTCAAACACATCCAAACCAGCAGCGCGAATGGTTTTGTTTTTCAACGCTTCGATTAATGCATTTTCATCAACAACTTTGCCACGTGCAGCATTGACAAATATGGCGCTGGATTTCATGAGTTCAAATTGTTCTTTGCCAAACATTTTTTCGGTTGCCGCGCTAAGAGGAACCAGTACGACAACGAAATCACACGTTGAAAGCAGCTCATTAAGTTCTAAGCGCTCTGCTGCGAAATCGCGCTCTGCTTCAACGTTAGCGGAACGGTTGTGGTAGCAGATAGACATGCCAAATCCCATATGAGCGCGTTTAGCGACTGCATAGCCAATGCGACCCATACCGACAATACCCATCTTCTTATGGTGAAGGTCGACACCAAAATATTCAGCGGGAAGATTTCTGTCCCAGCGACCTTCTCTCACCATGTTTGAAACCTCTACAGCTCTGCGAGCGGTACCTAAGGCAAGAAGGATGACGGTGTCTGCTACGGTTTCATTTAATACGCCAGGCGTGTGCATTAGGGCAATTTTGCGTTGGGAGAGATAGTCAAACCCGAACTGGTCGATACCCACGGAAATGGTCGATACTGCTTCAAGATGTGGTGCAGTATTGAGCAGTTCATCGGACATTACGACACCAGAACCTATGATTCCATGCGCTTGAGTCAATGCTGCGTTGAATTCTTCGCGATTAGCATCATTAAGTTCATTAAACACGGTTAGATCGAAGTGTTCATGCAGACGGTTGACTTCATTTTCAGGGATACTCTTGTACAGAATGACTTTCTTTTTCATTTACTCTCTCCTAGACAACTTCGCGACCGCTTCTAAAAACAACAATTTGTTCAAGTTTACAGCTGTCAAAGCCAAAATTATTTTGTTCTGCTCTTACCTTATATCGTTCTATTACCGTGATCCATACCGACAAAAATAAAAACAGATATTTGAATAAAACATAAAGTTAACTAAACGTGAATATATCTAACATTGTTACGAAAGCCTGTATTTGTAATTAATTACAACTTGATATGAACCTTTGGTGTATTTATAAATCATTGTTTATAAATGATAATTTTTATTAGTCACGCACGTTAAGAATTTCTGTAGTTTAGCAATAATTAATTTAAACAATATTTTTGCCAACTTGGCTAAATATATTGTGATATAGATCGCTAACTACAACTTGAGTTTAATCTTTAAAAAATAATTGCAATTAAAGAAGTTAGACCAAGGTCTACAATTTCCCGTTTGGTTGTGATTCAAATCTCTGCTTTTGTAAATTTGAACAAAACTGAATAAATAAAAAACAGAATAATTTGATAATACTTATGATGTAACCAATCTCGCAATGGACTAATTTTTATGGCATGAACATCACTCAAAGAAGCTTGTGAAATGAATAATACGTTGCCTCGTTATATTAAAGTACATCCTAGCGATAACGTTGCCATCGTTGTTAACGATGGTGGGTTGCCTAAAGGAACTATGTTCAACGACGAATTTCAATTGCAGGAAGATATTCCAGAAGGACACAAAGTCGCTCTTGTTGACTTTGCACCAGGCGATAAAATTCGCCGTTATGGTGAAGTGATTGGTTATGCCAACACAGCAATTGTTAAAGGTGGTTGGATCAACGAATTTCTCGTGGATATTCCTGAAGCTCCACCATTGGAAGATATTCCACTAGCAACCAGCGTTCCTGAGCCATTGCCACCATTAACTGGCTACACGTTTAAAGGTTACCGCAATGCGGATGGCAGTGTGGGAACGAAGAACCTGCTTGGTATTACAACCAGTGTGCATTGTGTAGCGGGTGTGGTGGATTACGTAGTTAACATTATCAAGCGTGACTTACTGCCTAAATACCCAAATGTGGACGGTGTTGTTGGTTTGAACCACTTGTATGGCTGTGGTGTAGCGATTAATGCACCAGCAGCAGTAGTGCCAATTCGTACTATTCACAACCTTGCATTGAACCCTAACTTCGGTGGTGAAGTGATGGTAGTAGGTTTAGGCTGTGAAAAGCTTCAACCTGAAAAGTTGCTTAAAGGAACGGACGACGTTAAGGGCATCAACGTTGATCCAGATGACATTATTTCACTGCAAAGTGACAACCACGTTGGTTTCCAATCTATGGTTCGTAGCATTTTGCAAACTGCTGAAAAGCACCTGATTAAACTGAACACCCGCCAACGTGAAGATTGTCCTGTGTCTGAACTGGTTGTTGGTACACAGTGCGGTGGTAGCGATGCATTTTCTGGGGTAACGGCTAACCCTGCAGTTGGTGTTGCTGCTGACTTGTTCGTGCGCGCTGGTGCAACCGTTATGTTCTCAGAAGTGACTGAAGTTCGAGACGCGGTATATCTGCTTGGTCCTCGCTGTGAAAGCAAAGAAGTGGGTCAACGCCTAATGGATGAAATGGCTTGGTACGATCACTACCTAAGCCTAGGACAAACAGACCGAAGAGAAAATCCATCTCCGGGGAACAAGAAGGGAGGCTTAGCAAACGTAGTTGAGAAAGCTTTAGGATCTATTGCGAAATCGGGTAGTAGCGCAATCGTAGAAGTTCTTTCGCCAGGACAACGTCCAACGAAAAGAGGCCTGATCTACGCAGCGACACCAGCTAGTGATTTCGTATGTGGTACTCAGCAAGTATCTTCAGGCATTACTGTTCAATTGTTCACAACTGGACGTGGTACTCCTTACGGACTAGAAGCAGTTCCTGTCATTAAAGTGGCAACACGAACTCCGCTTGCTAGACGTTGGCACGATCTGATGGACATTGACGCAGGTACAGTTGCAACTGGTGACAACACGCTAGAAGAGATGGGTTGGGAAATTTTCCACTATGTAATCGCAGTTGCGAGTGGTGAGAAGAAAACCTACTCAGATCAATGGGGTCTGCATAATGCGCTGGCAGTATTTAACCCAGCACCAGTGACTTAAAAATAATAAGGGTCTGTGTTCTCACGAATGACAGACCCTACCTATACCTACACATTTTTAAATTAAGTGAAACGAGAGGAATTTATGAAAAAATTCGTAAGGAACGCAATCGCACTTTCTCTAATGGCACTGCCAATGGTCGCGATGAGTGCGGACAAACCAAACTTTGGTAACGTTCGTGTTGTAATCGGTTCTAAATCAACAGGTGGTGATACTTACCAAGCTGCGGCAATTGTTTCTGAAGCGCTAGCGAAGAAATTAGACGCAAACGTAAAAGTTGATGCTGTTGGTGAAACTGCAGCATTCCAAACTATTCGCCGTGTGAGTAATGGTAGCACCATTATGATTTTCCACGACCAGTCTTACCTTGGCTACTTGTATGGAACTAAAGGGTACTACGACATCTTTAACGAGTTCACTATCGGTCCAACTTTTGCAATCAACCCTGCGAACGCATACCTAGTACCTAAGAAGTCTCCATACAACACACTGGACGATATCATCGACGCCGTTGGTAAAGGTGAAACTGTTCGTGTTGCTATCCAACCAGGTGGTGTATCTGAAATTGGCTATAGTGCGATTAAGAACGCGATCAAATTGAAATACCCAGGCAAAGAGTCAAACTTCGTTGCTATTAACACTGGTTCTCAATCTGACAAAAACCAACTGTTGTTTGATGGTCTAGCAGACCTAATCCAAGGTAGCTTGCCTGCTAACGAACAGTTCACTCGTCTAGAAGCTTCTGACCAAAAAGCGATGAAATTCGTATGGTTAACTTCTACTCGTGACACTATCGCGAACGTTAACAAAAACGGCTTTGGTGGTTTAAGTAAAGAGCAAATCTACTCTTATGCAGAGCCAGAAGTACAAGTACCAATGGATGCAACAACGAACTTCACGTTCGATAAAGAGTTCTTCTTCCTATACAACAAGAAGATGCCAAAAGACCAAATCGAATACATCGATAAAGCTCTGAAAGAAATCTACGCTGAAGGCGAGATTCAAAAAACATTTGAAAAAGCGTTCTTTGTACCTAACTTCCGTGATTCAAAAGCAGCGCTTGAACACTTACAAGCGAAGAGTGAGAAGTACAAAGAAGTACTTAAAAACATTACAGAATAACTATCGATTCGTCCCCGATAGTCAGCAAAATGCCCACATTAGTGGGCATTTTT
>NZ_JBMMKS010000028.1:0-24711 GCF_058630515.1 Vibrio sp. HM8-C | reverse complement strand
GTTCGTTTTTGATCGTTTTTTAGATCATTGACTCATTAAGCTCTCGCATATGCACCACACTCACTCATAAAAGGACAATTTGGATTATCGTCGTCTTTCATTGCATCTTTGAACTGACAAATTCCACCGTGAAAGTCATGTATTTCTGATGGTTTAACTAACCTGCCGTAAGCTCTTCCTTGTACAAACAGACACAATTGAAAAGTGGGTTCATCTTTTAAATGTGTAAATAAATAAGCGAAGACTTTTCCTAGAAAAGAGTTAACGTTTGCTATGAGGTTATCTAGATAACTAAAAATATCATCAATTTGTAATGTACGTCCTTGTTCCCTTACTCCAACATGAGAATAACTTATGATTCCGGTTTTCCTATCTTTGTGGCAATTACCTGTATCTTGATGTGTTAACTCATCGCGAATCATTAGAAACCTGGTATACCAGTCAGACTCTAAAATGGCTTCTGATATTTGTTCTGGGAAAGTAGACTTCATCTCACCATCTTTTACTTTTCTAAATAATTTTCTCGTTGAATCTGGAACCCCCTGAATTTGCCAGTGTTTAGAGCATATTTCTGTAATTACCTTTCTACTACAGTCTAATGATGAATATAACTCTAGTATGACGCTTTCAATGACAGCAGATAGTTCATTAGCATTTTCTCCGGTCGAATACCCCTTAGTGTTTATCTCTTTTTCGTCTAACTCTAGATTAGGAATTAGTTTTCTCGCTAACTCCATCAGCGTTAGTGCTTTGTGAAAATGATTTCCTGATCCGCTAACACATCTTCTTCCTGTATTGGTGAGCTCAAAAGTAGAAGCATAAAACTTTGAGAATTTATCAACGTAACCCCAGCGCTCTGGAGCGTACACCCTAACTGTCGGAAATATAGGTTGATTCATAGTTTTCCAGCTTATGTATAATTTTTGTACTTACATCCTAAAGTGAACGAAAGTGCATTACTATCAATCACATCTCAAATATATCCATTTGGTTCACGTCGCCTTTGCAAAGATCAGGTTGTATTTTTGGATCAGGCTTAGCGCCTGTTGGTTCAATAATTCGGTTAACCGTTGTCAGAGTAGTGAACGCAATGCTGCAGTTTAGGTTTAAGCACTGACAGTAGGCTTCGCGTGTTACGTTGCTCATTGCTTTTGAAGTCGCAATGCGCGCTTTGCTTCCGCAAGTAGGGCAGGTGATTAGCATAGGGTCGCGTTCTCCAATCAAAGTTCTAACAATTAACTCTTATAGCAAACACCGCTGTTGGAACATTGCCAAAATGTTCATGAACGATGGTTTGCTCTTCATATCCGCGCCAAGGTTTAATGATTGTTTTGCTCATATCGTCTTTCTTTGGATATCCTAACTTGATATGAATTTCGTCATACTCTCGGTTCTCGATACGTTGGCGCCAGTAGTCAGTTGTTAGCCGATACTCAAAAAGCTTTTCACCACTCTTGATTTGATGAAAGTAAACGGCTTTTAGTGGTAGGTGTAAAATTCGTTTCTCCATCTTATTCACCTTTTGTCCCGTTGTGCTGACAATGAAGCTTTATCTGCTCAACAAAATGCTTTATGTGCTGATTGGAGTGGCTGTTTTCATCTGTTAGATGAAGAAGGATCATTGATGCGTATTCGTGGATGGATTCAAACTTATCAGCAAAAGGCGGCTCACAATATAAGAGTCCTTTTTGAGTGCTTTGATTGATATCGACAACATAACGTTTCCAGCGTCTGTGAAGAGATATGCCTGCAGACATAATCATTGATTGTTCGCTAGCTCCATCGGAAGTAATCACCACTGTGTGCCCGTGGTAACCAGCAAATATTTTACATTCAGTAGTAAAGAACAGTATGGTTTTTCCTTCGCTTTTAATCTCATTGGTGTAGAGAACGGGAATGTTGTTTGCGTTACAGAACATCAATTGAACTTGTTCTGCTTTCAGTCCTGGCAAGTGTTCTGCATCTACAATAACGATGGCAGATTCACCGCGTACCATTCCAGTGAATACTTTGGAGATAAGCATGACCGCTTTAGATAAACTATTTTCAATGAGTTGAGCTGGTTCACATTCACCATATTCTAGTTCTGAAAGCTTAACCCGCACCTCATCATCACTAATGATGGTTGTTGGCATATCTTCCGCATAAGTCCACATTCCATCATCTGCGACTAATATGTGTTTACTGCATCCAGTATCTATATCTCTCGATACCGCCAAGCCTAGCGGATGCAATATTTCACGGTTGATTCGTTCAATAAGCCCAAGCTCTGACATTTGATTCCAGCTAATTGATTTCATACTTATCTCCTTACACCCACGCCCAGTCGTCCACATATTCGAAATGTGAAAGCTCTGGTTGTTGGTAGTTCTCTTCAGTTAATTGGATTTGCTCCGGTTCTGGCTCGGTCACTTCACCTAACCAACTTAAATCTGGCTTGTATTCATTGCGGTAAACGATTTGGTCTGGGCATCGCTGTCCATCGCCAAGGTTTAACTTGACGCTTTTCTCTTCTGTAACCCTTACCCAGTGACCTTGAATGAGATGCTGACGTATGTTTTCGGTGAAATCATGGTCAGTTATCAGCTTGCTTATCTCGTATTCCACTAATGGATCTAAAGGTCTTTCGTTATCACTGGTAACTTGTTCGCCCGGCGGGTGCGTACAGTTATTGACAGAACTCCAAGGTGCACCTGCGGTGCCTGTAAGAGCAAGAGCACCCGCTTCAGCTTGGTCTTGCCCCGTTCCTTTCTTCTGAATCGTCCATACCCTAGTGCGGGTTTCTACAGTTTCATCTGGTGTGGTAAACCCCTTAATCTTGCGAACGTCTTCCCCATGAGGTGACGCAAATGGAAGCACTTCGTATGAATTGACAATCAACAAATCATCACGGCGAACAAAAGGACCACCTTGCCCCATGATGTAACCTTGCCAGTTGCCTTGGTCGGCAGCTTTCAGAGTATCGGTAATACTTGAATCATCAGTTTTCATACGTGATTCGTAGCTATCGCCAATCACCTTCACCAACTCTTCGTTAGTAATTAAGCGACTTGGTTTGATAGGACCAACAAGATCACGCTGCAACATTGAATAGATGGTGAGTAAGTCAGAACGCTCCTGCATGAACAGGTATTCCATAAAGGCTTTTTTGTTCTGGCTAGCAAAACGGCGCAATTCACGATATGTGGTAACAGGAGCACCACCGAAGAACTGAAACTGGCGAATGTTCCAACGGCTTTTCCAAGCGCTTACATTCTTCGCCATGTCTTTAACAGCTTTGCCTGTCTCGTCGGACACTTCATCATCCATGGCAAAACCGTCGATATTCTTTGAAATGTATTTAGCGATGTAACCAGTAGCAGTGCCTTTCTCTGGGTCTATTTCACCCACATCACAACGTGGCGAAGAATCGAATTCACCATCTTTGTTGTAGAGTTCGTGCTTATCTTCTTGGGTTGCGTAATCAACGAAGATTCTAGAAATCGCTTCCTTCTCTTCAGGCTTCACCCAAATAAGAAGATGCCAGTGTGGCGTTCCGTCATGGTGAGGCTCGGCAACACGCACACCAAACCAACGCAACTCTTCGCGCCCTAACTTAGCGCGAATTCTCTGCCATACATTGTTCAGATAGATTTGAGCGTCACGTGGGCTTGCGCCGTTCCAGTGAGGGACGAAACCACCTTTTTTGTAGCTGTTGTGATATTTAGAAGGTGCAGTAAGAGTTAAGAACAAACCTTGTAAGCCCAGCTCGTTGCCAATGTCTTCACAACCACGACAACGAACCATTAATTCGTGACGACGAATCGCTGGGTTTGAAACACTACGCAACACCATTTCTGCAAGATCTGCGGTTTCCTGCGTTTCTTCATCAAACAGTTCACACTGCTTGATGAACTCCCAGTTTCGCTTCTGCTGTTCTTTGTGTTCTTTAATACAATCCCACGAAGCATAAGGCGACGCCTTAGAAGACACCTGCCCCATAGCAATGGCTAAATGCTCGCGCATAATCTTGCGTGCTTTCACCAAACGCCCTAACCACCATTTCTGATTGATTAGCTTTGAGATGTCTTGAAGCGCGGAAAGCTCCGACTGTTCGTTATACTTGCGAGGCGGTTTCATGCCGAAAGTATCAGTGACAAACTTGGCGGTTCTTTCATAGGCAAACACTACCGCCATTTCAGTACCAAGGTCGGTTTTAGCGTGGTATTTGTCACTTTCCATCTGGAAGAAGCGATCAACAAGCGTAGAGATTTTAAACGCTATATCTTTGAGTTCTGATGGGTCTAACTCTGCCAGTGTTTTGTTTTTCGTTGGCTTATGAGTGTTTGCTGCTTCAAAATCAAACGTGATTTGCTTATGTGGAATGTCTTCAACGTTGCCGTACTCTGTAAAGTACACGGGATGAAATGCATCATCTTCCTTGTCGTGCTCTTTAGACAGTAAAGAAACCTTGTGAGTCGTAGGTAACTTTTTGTATTTACGTAACACCATGAGTGCTCTGTCAGTAGCAGGTCCCATGCGTTCACGCAGAAATATGTTTGCTTCTCGTCTGCCCTTTTTCTCAAGTACAGATATATAACGAGTCACAAAATACTTAGTTAAGTAGTCCGGTAGCTTTTCGATTTTCTCGATAGCCCATTGAAAGTCTCTTGGGTTGGCTTCGAATAGCTTGCGCTCAAGAACACTTAAATCTTCTGGCTCTACTACTTCGTGATATCTACGCGCAGCAAAGCAGCCCTCTTCAACTTCCATCAAAGGGGCTTGCCATGCAAAATCGAAACGCTCTATTTCGGTAGGTTCGGTGAGGGTTTTCATACCTCAGCCAACTCCTGAGTTGTCACCAACATGTATCCGCCTTTGCCGCGACCTTTGCTGATAATTCCTTTTTTGAGTGGATGCATGACGACACAATCAAGATCACTGCATGCTTGGTTTACTGCGTCCTGCATTGAATCGAAATCACCAACTAGAACGTTGGCGACTTCTTGAGTGTCTACATGGCGAATAACCCCGCCCTCTGGGCAAAGCATTACTGCTGCGTATTCCATATCAACTCGCCTCCAAGGTTGGGTAGCCGTGTAGAGGTTCACAGTCACGCCACCACATTTGCATGTTCGAATGCATGGCAGTGCTGCGGACGCAGGCAGAAACAAAGAAAAGTGCGCGGATTGCGCCTAGTGATTGGTGGTGTAATGCTTGGTCATTGGATTGGTTGAACACTACAACCCAGTAAACCCACCATGCGGTGATAAAGTCTTCTAGCTTCAAGCCTTGCTCTGTGCCGTTAACGTTCACCAACATAGCGCGAGTAGAATCAAGCTCTAACATTGTGCCTTGGCTAGATTCCACTGGATTGAACACGCGAATGAACTGTTCGATTTTGCGTGTAGTGAAACCTTCAGCTCGTAAGCCGTGTTCTAGGTCTTTACGGAAAATGGTGATAGTGCTCATTTCTTGCCTCCAATAACTTTCAGGCAGTACTGCTCGAATTGATAAAGCGTTTCGTCGTTCCAACGACCAAGATCACGTAGTGCCAGCATTTCAATGAACAAACGACGGTTATTCATATCCAGCTGTGACCAGTGGCTAAGTTGAGATTTCACTTTCTTGTTGCTGCGGTACCAATCCACAAATGAGTGCGCAAAGAAATCACTAGCGCGATCACCGCCGCTATCAACGGCTTTTTTTAAGTCGGCTAGCACTTGTTCTTGTGTTCGATGTGTTTGAACTGGGTCTAACTTCTTCGCGATAGCATCAAGCTGAATCAGCATTTCTTGACGTTGTTCAGTAGTGCAACGCACAAAGCGTTCAGCTATTTGGTCGAATGTAGAATCGAATAACTGCACTTCCATATTGTTCATATTCAAAGCTCCCTGACGGAATTTGGGTAAAAAAAGCCCTCCCTCAATCCGAAGAAATTGAGAGGGCAAACGGCTTGGCTAGGTAAATTGGTGTTAAGACCAGCGCTCAGTAACGCGCTTGGCTTGGGTGTTAAGTCTTGCCAGCTCAAACTCAATACGCATTTTTCTCTGCTGACTTGTGTCTTCGTGGTTCGCTTCGGCTGTTAGTGCTTTATGTTGATCACGCAGGCGCTGTAACTGACGTTCTTTCAAGTCACTGCGTACCTTTTGCAGTGCGACTAACCCTTTGGCTTTTTGCTCTGCATCTAGGCTGTAACAAGGCATATCAGGACAAGGTTTGTGACATGCGGTTTCGAAAGATTGGATAGCAACTGACATAGTTATTTCTCCTAAGCTAAACCGGGAAGTGGTGCGCCGTTGGCAATAAAGTCCACGCCCATACTTAGGAACGGAGTCATGCCACTGGTGCGATTTTCTAAATCGGAAATGATTAGAACGAGGTTGCTAATACCGTGTTGGCACTTAGCAATGATGTTGTTCTTGCTTGAGCGAGGTAGGCGAGATTCGCCACCAAACTCTAACGCCAAGCGTGACAACTCACCTGCAGTGAGAGAGTTCTCAAGCACACGTTTTAAAAAGGTTTCTTGGTCTGAATCGTTTGAATTATGAGGAACGTGGGCAGCCACAATGTCGAGATCACGAAGCAGGGCATACACAATCGAATAGTCAGCGGTTGCTTTGCTGATAGAGAACATCAAAGGCGGAGTTAACAGTCTTGATTGATTTGGGTTCAGCATGTTACGCAATACATTGCGTTCGATGCCGATTTCATCAGCCAGATGACACAAATTGTGTTTGAGTGCGAAGGCAGTACACGCATCATCAAAACACTGTTGTGCTTTCGCGTGGTAACTGCACATTGCTGTATTCGATTCCATATCAGATACTCAACTTGTAGCTAGGGAAGCGAAAACCAAATACGGCATGACAGGGAAATAGAGACGGGCTATCCTAAATAGGAACGCAAGTTCACCTATGAATCCTGCACACTGAGAGCGTTCTTTTGTGTTCTGTGTCTCGCCAAAGTCAAAGAGGTCACATTGGAACGTGGTTGTACTGGTTTTCATAACGCGGCACTGGGGCTATGTTCCAGTGCCGTTTTCTTAGTGGTTTGTTCCTCGAACCATTAACCACTCTTCTCGCGCTAATTGATGCTTTCTATCAATGTACTCAGCCAAGTCATTCAATTTCACAAGAAAAGGTGCTCGCTGAGACTCTTCCATACGAAAAACAGGTAAGGGTAGTTCGTGAGTACGAGCTTTCTGTTGTGCTGTTTTTGAATTGATACCAAAGTACTCTTGGCTGATTTCGCAAAGAGGAACTTCTGCCTTTCCGAAGCGGGCATATAAAGCAAATGCCGTATTACTCATGAGATCTACCCCCGTTTGTTTACTAGCGTTTTAATGCTAGTATCTTTGTTTCATCGCTACTTATCGCAACTTGTAGTGTTATTTTGTCGTTTGAAAGTGTTATTAAGGTTACTAGCGTCTATCGCAATCTGTCAAACGTTATTTTTTGTTATTTTTGTGTTTGGAAGTGTTTATGCGCGAGTGGTACTTAAGTTCAGAGCTTGTAGGATTAAGAGGGTTAGCTAACTCAACAACAGGAATTACGCAAAAGGCCAAAAGAAACAATTGGTTAAGTCGAAGATCGAAGGAGGGGACTCGCGCCCTTGAATACCATATTTCTAATTTTCATCCAGACGTAAAAAAACAACTGATTGAGAAATACGTCACAGATGAATCAGAGGCTGCGATTCTTCTAGGGCTTACAGGTCCAAGTAACGAAGTTATTTCGAGAGAACAGTTACTTGAATACCTCAAACACAATGAAGGTAAATTCAAAACCGTTGTTGGCGCAATGTTGCGTGACCATGATGAAGAAGGGCTTATACAGAGTGGTGATGAGGTGTTTCGAGATGCGGAACAACTAAAGAAGGTCTATAGAGTTATAGAATCTCTATCTCCTGATAATTATGAAAAGCTCCTTGAAGACCTTGAACTAACACCGCTATCTCCTGAACAAAATAAAAAAATGCATGAAAAACTTCATTTACTAGAGCTAGCTATTACAGAATCTTCTGAAAAGCTTTCTGCTGGCAATGTTACGGAGCTTAAGCTGAAGAAAAAAAATGACGTCAGCTATGTAACTTATTACGACATTGCAGCTTCGGCAGGTGCAGGGCATTTGGTGGAGTATGTGCCAAGCAAGCAAATTGAATTGAGCGAAGCGCTCAAGATTGCCCTCAACATCCAGAATCCAAGCAAGTCAAAACTTCTTAATATGGAAGGCGACAGCATGCACCCAACGCTAAAAGATAAATCTATTTTAGCGATCGAATCACTAGATAGCTTTAAGCAAGACGGTGTGTATGTTTTCACGTTCGATAGCACGCTTTATGTAAAACGTCTGCAGAAGGGCAGGGATGGTATTAAAGTCATCAGTGATAACCCAATTTATGACGCTTGGTTTATCAACCGTGATGAAGTAGATACAGAAATTTTTACAATTCACGGGCGCGTAACTGGCTGCGCTCAGAGTGTTTAATTAGTTAATAAGGCATCCGTATGGGTGCCTTTTTTGTTGGTTAGGGAAAACAAATGTCTCAGTACGAAAACCAAAAGCGTCCACTACGCTATTCAAAGAAAAAAATAGATAAAGCTGCTGATGATATTCGCCATGGAATTAAAGGCGCTGAGCGTATTGAAGCTATCGAAAAAATTCAAAACTACCGAGAGTTTCACCTTTATCCGTTAATGCTTCTTAAGAATCACCTTGCTCGTACGGCAAAAAAAATAAGCCCAGATGTGATTGTCGCCCGAAGACTTAAGCGTTTACCTACCATCATTGATAAATTGGAGCGCCCAACTCTCGACGGAAGTTCAGCGAATGAGATTAAGTTTACCCGTATGCAAGATATAGCGGGTTGCCGTGCAATTGTTCGAAGCCCCAAACAGTTGTGGGCGTTAAAAAAGCGGCTGGAAAGAAGCAGATGTGTACATAAAATCATACGCACTAAAGATTATCTTTCTGAACCCAAGCCAAGTGGTTATGGCGGATTGCATTTAATCTACAAATGCTACAACGGGCTAGATGAAGAGCATCCCTGGAAAGGTTCACTTGTTGAGGTTCAGCTAAGAACTGAACTGCAGCATGCGTGGGCAACAAGCCTAGAGATAATTGATACCCTAGAGGGAATTGCTCTAAAAACATCGTTAGATAACCATGAAGAATGGCGGGAGTTCTTTTATTTGGCTGGTAAGCTCGTCGCTCATAAAGAGGGCTTCTGTGTATTGGAAGAAACAACATTATGGGATGTTGCTACATCTTGTCACAATATATCCATATCACTAGATGTTTGGGGAAAGCTAAGCAAGTATGAATTTGCGATTTCAATTACAACTGATAGTGATGTCTTTCCGACAAATGCTTTGAATAAAAATGGACTTTTTCTTATTCGAGTTACTAAGGATGCAGTAAAAAATAAAACGTATGAGGTCTCTGTTCGTTCATTTAGTAGTGATGAAGCTTCAGTCGCACTAGAAAGCTTGAATGAATCAGAGCTTAATGATGACTATTTTCTCGCGGTACTAGTTTCTGCCGAAGGAGTTCGCTCACTTAAACAAGCTTACCCAAACTACTTTGGAGCTACTGATTTATTTAGAGAATTCTTGAACTATATCAAGCAGGAGTATGAAAAAGCTTCTGAAAAAATCCTTGAAAGTGCGGCTACCATTATTAGCAGTCATAAAAAGCTAAGTGATACTGGCGAGCCGATACCGGATGTGTTAGCTAATGTGTATCGAAAATTGATGGATGCTTTTGCACAAGATGAAAGTGTAAAAAAGGACATGGAAAAATATTTAGGATTTGAGCTGGATGAATTATCACGTTAAAGGTCGGCATTTTTAGTTTTTGTACTAGAAAGGATTTTAGCCAATTCCATTATTACTTCAGGTGGCATTTTATCAGCGATTTTTGCTGTTGTTCTGCCTTGGTGTGTTGATGGCTTCGGCTTTTGGGTCGGTTTGCTTGTTTTCATATTTGGTAGTCCTGAAGCAAAGTTGGTTTTGATTGGATTATAAGTTTGATGGGGGCGGTATTATTATGAGCCAGTTTCTATAAGCCAGAATTAGAGAAGGTACGACGATATTCAGTGTTTATATTGTGACGATTAACTCTTGGTAAAGTATGGATTGATGCTTGTGATTAGTATGTTTGCTGCACTATTATAAATTTGTCATCGCTTCTTTGGTTTGTCCAAAACGGAGCACTTAGACTACATTTTTGGAATGTAGCAGCCCTCTCTTATGAGTGGGCTTTGTTTATCTAGGCTATGAAGATAGATATCAGGCAATTAAAGATTGTATGAAGTGTAAAGGCATCCACATGGGTGCCTTTTTTATTTTTAGCAAAATACTTGGTTACTGATAACCAATGAAAAATAGACTGCTGAACGAGATCAAGTGCAACTTATTAGAAAACAAGGATTATAAGAATATAGTTTAAGCTTTATTGTTTAAGCGTTTACTAAGTTATATGGCTAGGGAAAATAATAATGAAACTAGGGATTAAATTAGCAGTAGCGGCTTTCCCCGTTCCTGCTGCTTTTTGGGTGTTCAAGAGTAAAGAGCCAATCTGGGTTAAGCTCATTACTGGAGTGTGGACTGCGTTTATAGCGTTATTGCTACTAGGCATAATGGTCAGCGATGAAAGTAGTATGAATGATTTTAAGGGCTACTTCACTGTCGCGTTTCTGGCTGCTTTTCTTACTTCATGCGTCCACGCTATTAAGTGGGCTATTAAACAGAGCAAAGAAAACAATCAAGCTATTGATGCCGCGATATCCACATCCACAAACCATACTATCAGTTATAAGCCTTTAACTGACTCTCAACTAGCAGCATTGTACATGCTAGCGTTGCAAGTTTTAGACGACGATAAAGTTGACTTAGACGAAGCTAAAGCATTACGCGGTTGGTTTAAACGAAATCCTGAAGCTGAACGTGATTTCCGAACTAAGGAATTATTCGATCTCGTCAATGAAGTATTAGCTGACCAAGCTCTTGATAAAGACGAAGGAATGGAAGTGTTCGTCGTGCTTTCTGAGTACTGTGATGAGTACGAAGAAGAGCAGCAAGTAGCTATCAACAAAGCTGCGAATAAACCACAAGTAAAGGCAGCTAATTCGTCTACTGCTATCGACGATTTACCTTTGGAACGTGAGTATTACATGGAGTACCTAGACTCGAAAGGAAAGGTCTCGAAACGTAATATCATTCTGCATGAAGTAGAAAGGAAAAACGGTACTGACTACCTATACGCTTTTTGCTTGCTTCGCGGTGGTTCAAGAACGTTTAAGGCTGAGAATGTCCAAATGCTATGTGACGTAGAAACTGGTGAAGTGTTGGTTTGATTTTTAACTTAATGGATTGAGCATGAAAATATTAGGTATAGAAGATTTAGCTATCTCTGATTTCAAAGAACTAAATGAATTATCTGAAGAAATAATTCGAGAATGGCCGAATGAGAAGAAGTATTTTGACTCATTAATGCATAACCCTGATTTCGAGCGTTCTGCATACCATGAGTTAATCAAACTTACGGTTACCGCTCATACGCATCTTGCTCAGTTAAAGCAAAGCTTTGTTACACCGCAAGGTCAAGCTAAGGTTCCTGAAAGTCATCCAAGTCGTTATGAAGAACAGAAAAAAAAGCAGTTACTGGTCGAAAAAATAGAAGCGTTTATGACAATGTACCAGTCACTGGACGACTATAGAGTCAAGCATTCATCTGTTGGACGATTAGAGGAAAAGTTTTTAGGCAGAATAACTGAACTTGAACAGTCCGTTTTTAATGACACTCAGCAGCGTATTGAAGAGCTAACTGCCACTGTACGTGAAGATATTAAAGAAGGCATTCATGACCTCCTTAACCTTAAATCTGAGCTAGGTTTGACGGAACAATTTGGAAAAAAAATAACGAGTGAATTGGTGGCAGCAAAGGAAAAAGAGACTAACTTCATGAATCTTTTTATAAAGACTTTGTTGCTAATACCTATTTTGTTGACAACTATCTACTTCGCGGTTCATTGGATGAAAATTGAGGGTAACTCAATTTATATATTGCAAGGTGGCGTTAGCGTACCGTTATTGTTTATCTCGCTATTTTTCTTTTCTCAATACCGAACCTACATGATGATTCGCCTGCGCTATACACATTTGGACGGTTTCTTAGGTGGCGGAGCGACGTTCTTGGCACAGCTTTTAGAATCCGATAACCCTGAGTTCAAGTTAGAGATTAACAAGAAGTTGGCTGAAATGTTTATGAGTTTGGATGACATATTGAAGATGGTTCAGCGTAGCAAACACCCAACTGAGCTGACATTAGAAACCGCCGAGAATGTGTTTGATAAGATTAGTAAGATTAAAAATAAGGCTCACTAGAGGAAGTAATTAAAATGGAACAGACAAAATCAGCGAAGGACAAGCTGAAAGGGGCAATTCAGTGGGTGGGGCTACTGGTTTTAACTATTCTTTTGAGCCGATTTTTAGAACCAGCTTTGGATTGGCTATTTGATTTGATTGTTGAGATAGGCACTAGCTTCTCTAAGTCTTATACAGACCAAATGTATATGACAGCTGCAAATGTTTATATGGAAACTATACCTAGAATTTCTGTAGCTCTTCTTTCTATTGGCTTTATGTATTTCATGCTTATTGCTCCTGTATTAAACCAGGTGCTAGGTAAACTTACATCCATCAAAAATTTAGTTGGGGTTATTTACTTAGTCGCATTTCTAGCTCCTAGTTTACCTAGGGCTATCGAAGCAGAGAATATACGTTCAGCCACTCTGAGACAGATAGATATTCTTAAACCTTACTCATCAAATACAGATGAGCTCTACTCGACGTTTTTACTTGTTCAGTCTGAGAAAGATTATAGGGCAGTTTGGCATTCAGTTATGGCTGTCGCTACCAAAGAAAAAGTAGTTTTACCTGCATTCGCACGGCTAATGAGCGTTGATGAGGATTGAAAATGAAATTAACCGTTCCTGAATTGCAGATTGACTCAGATGAAGGCTTTTCCCCTGAGAAAGATATTTTCAATCGAAAAGCTTACGGTGACAGGCTGTACAACCTTATTGTAAATACTAATGAAAACCTAGTGTTAGCGTTAGATTCTCAATGGGGTGAAGGTAAAAGTACATTTATCAAAATGTGGTCAGGAGAGAACCGCTTCAAACGAACCACCCCTCTAGAAACGATTTATTTCGATGCATTTGAAAATGACTATCAGAAAGAACCATTTTTGGCATTAGCTTCTGAAATTTACGAGTTGCTAGAAGATAAATCTGATGCCAAAAAACAAGAGTTTAAAGAGAAGGCAGCACAGGTTTTTAAAACTCTTAGTCGAGGTCTTATTAAAACAGGTATCAGGATAGGTACTGCAGGCCTCATCGATGGGAAAATGATGGATGAGGCAGAGAGAGACTTTTCTGAGCTTGTTTCCGAGCAAGTGGATTCAATTATTTCTTCTAAGTTTGAAAGTTCAAAAGCAGATAAGTTAGCGCTGAGTAGTTTCAAAGAGTTCTTGACTGATATAGCGATGAATCATACTGCAGGAAAGAGAATAGTCTTTGTTATTGATGAGTTGGATCGCTGTAGACCTGATTTCGCTTTAGATTTACTAGAGAACATAAAACACTTGTTTTCGGTTCCCGGCATCACTTTCTTACTCGTAATGAATAAGAATCAGCTAGAAGAGTCTGTTAAGTGTAGGTACGGCAACGGTATTGATTCTGCTACTTATCTAAGAAAATTTATTAATGTGTGGCTAGCTCTTCCTCGTTCATCAGGGAAGTTTAAGCAAGATGACGGAAAGAGGTATCTTACTGAGATTGCGTCCCTAATGACATCTGGAAATGGTGTGAAAAACTCTGAAGGTTTGGAAATGTTAGGTGCATTAGTTAAACGCTTAAAGCCTTCTTTCCGAGATATAGAACGGATAATGTCTTACTTCGCGATAATTGAAAATACACTTGATGGCACAGCCAACTCTTATTATCAAGATATGATGGCAGTGGTATGTTTTTTAAAAGTGGTTAATCCAAAGGGCTTAAATTCAATTGTAAACAAAACAATTGATGCGCAATCATTAATCGCAGAAATGCAGTTGATTAACGATTCTAATGATTCTGGGCTGCACATACTCAATTATTTAGCCATAGAATTAGAGTATGAACTGGGTAATGAAGTAACTAAAAAGGAGCTCATCTCTAGGAATAAAATTGACGCTAGGCACGGGATCGCACCGAAAGATGTTGTTAATTCGCTGTGTTTACTTATAGATAATATTCACCCAAATCCCACATGGTGATAACCCCTCAAAGGTTGTTAATGTACAGTTTAGTTAAATTTGAAAAGTTAGATGAATTGGAATCTGCCCATGTTTTTCAATTTTCTCAATGGATGAAGGGTAGCGGCGTTCCTCCTGACGAAGTGTTTTCTGTTTGTAAATTGGTTGTGGAAAAGCAGCCTGAGCTTTTGTCAGTTTATTGTGTTGTACGGGAGCTAGATGGAAAAGTGATTGGATACCTAGCTTTTTTTCTTGGCTTAGAAAGTATGAAATATAGCAGGATTAATTTCTTCGCTATAAATCCACAGCTCCGAGGCTGTGGACTAGGTAAAAAAGTGCTCGATTTTGCTCTCAACGAATTAATGATGCCTGGCGATATTACTACTGTTGCATGCGAGCCTAAGTTGAGAATCTTTTATGAATCTTGCGGCTTTGAATATGCAGGACAAGCAAGCAATGGTGATGAATTGCTTTATTATTCAGAGTCTAAAATAGATGATTTTGAATCTCTGAGGGATATTCCATTAGCGTTAGTTGGGTATGACGGTTCATTCCGGCAACGTTATGCTCAGCTTGAAGCTGCATTGAAAGTGAATTAAAAAAGGAGCCAATTGGCTCCTTTTATATAAATCTTTACGTTATGCGCAAGCCGTCAACTCTTGTTTCTTTCTTTCCATTTCTCGGCGTTGGACTACAGTTGCAATACTTTTCAGGATGCTATTTTTAGCATTTAAGATTTTTACTCGCTGTAGAAAACTTTGAAGTCCATATTTAGCAACTAGAACACCAAAAAGTTCGTCAGAGTAAGATTCTGAAATAGAGTTAACTTTCATTAAATCAACTTCAATTTTGCCTAAACTCAAGGCTTGCTCTAGAGCTTTTCGTTCTACAGCTGCAGTTCTGCGGGATGCTAGGTCGGATTTATCAAAAGCAAATATTGTGGTTTTCATATACCCCCCTTTAGTTGCTCCATTAATGCTAAAATTTCTTCGTCAGGTTCATCTGCGATTTCTCGAATGAGAGAAGATAACTTAAATTTGCACGAAATAGCAACACCTTTCCACGGTGTATCTAGTTCTAATTCTTCTCTACTGCCATCCTCATTTATAATTAGCATAGCGGTTCCAGAAGCAATTACCATCTCTCCTTGGAATCTTTCTACTAACTCTACTAAATGAGCTAAACCGAGACCTTGGTGGTGATTCTCTTCGTATTCAGTTCCAATTCCTGCCCCAAAGGGAGATTCCCCAACATGTTCTGGAGGGAGCTGTTGTGCCCATGGGTCAATATCATCAGCATGTTTAGTTGAGTTGCCCCGTTGTATACACCAGTTTAAAGCATCCATATCAGTTTTTAGTGCATACGTTTTGGCTTTGCCTGAGCGTTTTGTTTCTTCAAAAAAACCTAACCCTTTGTCAGCAACAGAAAACTCTAGATAGTGATCACTTCCGCAGCTCTTAGGAACCTGAGTCTTTTGAGCCATAGCAAAACCCGTCGAGTATCCATGTGACCATACGTTATCAAGCAATTCACCCACAACATGGTTAAGTTGGCTGAGTCCATCGGGCATCTCTTGGTCTGTAAATCCCGTAAAATTTCTTAAACAACCATTTATTGAAGCTGTCACATCATCTGTTGCCTCAGCAGAGGATAGCTGAGTGAGCGGTGTATAATTTATACCGTCAGAAATCCGGTGAGGGATTGGTTGATCCCATAAAATATGGTGAAACCCAAGAGTTTGCAGATAACTATTTTGGTTAGCACACTCATAATCGAAGTTACGTTCTTTTATTTCTTTCTCGAATAATAGCGCTGTCAAGACGGTCCAATAACCGGGAGTATAAAAGTCTTTATCTAAGTGAAATGAGTTGTATTCAGCATCGTAGTTCACAGGTATTGTTATTAATGCTTCACGTAATCCTTGTCCCATTTGTCATCCTTAGATTTATATTTATAACATTTGTTGTATATGGGGACTCCATATGCGAGTTCAATGTCATTTTATTGGTATTAAACTTTTTTCGTGAAGTTTGTGAGGAAATAATTGTGTATAAACCTGCCACAAAATATTCAGATTTCTATGTCCGGTAACTTGTGCGACTTCTTCTATCGAGTATCCCAATTCAAATAATCGACTTGCACCTTCGCGTCTTAAATCGTGGTACCGTAAATCTTCAATCCCTAGGCTATTACGCACTCTCTGAAAACCAGCGCTCACTGAACGAGAGTTATAAGGGAAGATAAGTTCGTTCTTCCGTCCTTGCCTCAAAACGATATCCATAGAACCACCAAGTAAAGGAACAATCATGTGGTTTCCCTCTTTCTTACGTGGGTCTTTACGATTACGCACGATTACAGTTTTATTCTTTTCGCTTAGGTCTTCCCAACGTAGAGCACACACTTCGCCAATTCGCATACAAGTAAGAATGCTGAAATCTAAGATGTCTAGGAACGGGATGCGAGTATGGCCATTTGCTCGATAATCTTCACGCTCTTGTAATCCTTGTTTTAGTTTCTCAAGTTCTACTTCAGTTGGTCTTCTGGTACGCCTTTGAGATTTGCCTACTAACTTCATATCTATAAGCACTGGTACCGCTTCTTCAAATACTGCGTAGTTCGCTTCGATGTTGAATACTGGGTTCGCCTTTTTCATGACAGAACGTAGGTAAGCAATATCATGGTAAATAGTGGCAGGTTGAGCGCCTGCACCTTTACGATTTTTGCAATGTTCAATGAGATCAACGGTCGTGAGGCGGTTGGTTTGTACCTTGGCAATATCACAGTCGCGAAGCATCTTGATAACGTATTGTTTGGTACGCCCCGTGTTATCCCACAAATCACGCTCGCCCATAAACAAATCAAGCAGCTCAGCGATATTGGTAGTTCTTTGAGTATTAAAGCCTTTTGTTTCTATTTCACTGACTTGGTTCTTCGCCCAGGCAGTAGCTATGGCTTTTTTCTTATGTGTTTTGGCAAATCGGTGTACAATTCGCCCATTATTTTTGACCGTTATTGTTGCTTTGTATCGCTTTTCGCCATTGGCGATAGTGCGAGTTTGAATACTGTAAGATGCCATTTCTAAACCTATGAGGCGTACCGATTAGGTGGTTTTAAGGTGTACCATAGGCGTACTATACATCGTAATTTATCGTTATTCATAGCAACTCATCGCAATCTCAAGAACACGTAACTCCCTTATGAACCTAGATAAAACAAAGAATCCTAATAAATTCGAGGCTAACCGTTTATCAGTTGCACCCATGCTCGATTGGACGGATCGCCATTGTCGTTACTTCCATCGTTTAATGACTTCGCAAACTCTGTTGTATACCGAGATGGTAACAACTGGCGCGATCATTCACGGTAAAGGTGATTTTCTTGCCTACAACCAAGAAGAACACCCTGTGGCTTTGCAATTAGGTGGCTCAAATCCTGTTGATCTTGCGCACTGTGCGAAGTTAGCTCAGGAGCGTGGTTATGATGAAATAAACCTGAACGTAGGTTGTCCTTCAGACCGTGTGCAAAATGGTCGCTTTGGCGCATGTCTGATGGCTGAGCCTCAACTAGTGGCAGATTGCGTAGCTGCAATGAAAGAGGTTGTTGATGTCCCTGTTACGGTAAAAACACGTATTGGTATCGACGATCAAGATTCGTACGAGTTCCTAACGGATTTTATTACTATTGTTTCCGAGAAAGGTGGCTGCGAGCAGTTTACTATACACGCTCGTAAAGCATGGCTGAGTGGATTAAGTCCAAAAGAAAACCGTGAAATTCCGCCGTTAGATTACAATCGCGCCTATCAAATTAAGAAAGACTTTTCACACTTAAACATTGCCATCAATGGTGGAGTGAAGAGTCTAGACGAAGCGAAAGAACATTTAGCACACTTAGATGGTGTGATGATTGGTCGTGAGGCTTACCAAAGTCCTTATATTTTGGCGGAAGTTGATCAGCAAATCTTCGGTTTGGATATGCCAGTTAAAAAGCGTTCTGAAGTGATCTTTGAAATGTTCCCTTATATTGAACAGCAGTTGTCACAAGGCGCTTATCTTGGTCACATTACCCGACATATGTTAGGTATGTTCCAGAATATGCCGGGTGCGCGTCAATGGCGTCGTTACATCAGTGAAAACGCACATAAACAAGGGGCCGGTATTGAGGTGGTGGAAGCTGCTTTAGCCAAAATTCCATACCAAGATCTAGGTGTGTAAATTTCACCACTAGTTAGTGATTTTCACCTCTGTTTATGATGAGAGCCAACAAAGAACCACTTGTTGGCTTTTTTATTATTTAAATTCAGTTATTTGTAACTATTAAAACTTGGAATGAATACTGCTAATGCTTTTCTAACATGATTTAAATTGTCGTTAAAATGAGGGGGCGTCATGTTCGAGATAATTTTTATATTAGTGTTTGTTGCGACTTTACTAGTGACAGGGCTGACACTCGTGAGTGTGTTAGCGGCTATCGGTTTGTCTTTATTAGTGATGTTAGTACTGGGTATGTTTGGTATGGCAATTAAATTGTTACCTTGGATACTGCTAATCGCCTTTGTTGTGTGGGTATTTCGTCAGGGAGATAAAGCGCCACGTTAATTCTTAGAATATGCGTTTTCCCTCATAGGTAATATGCTACTATCACGTGTATTCGCTAGTGAAAAAACTTTTGGAGCAAAATAGGATGAATAAACCTATCGTAGCCGTATTTTCCTCTTTATTAATGATGGGCTCGGCTCCTGCTTGGTGTGCCGATTCTTTAGTGGGTGTGAACGTTGCAGCTGATATGTGGTTTCCAAGCACTAAAATTGATAACACACGTCGTGATGATGCAAATTCTCCTGTATTGAATTTGGCATTTGAGCATCAACTTCCTTATTTACCGAATGTGAGTATTCGTTACACCAATCTTGATGCGGATTACGCATCTTATGATAAGTACGATTACACCTTCTATTACAACATCCTTGATCGAGAGCTAATGACATTTGATGCTGGTATCTCAATGACTCAGTACGCAAATAGTGATTATAAAGCGAAAGATGGAAAGAGTTACTCGTTCGATGATATGACGTTTAACTGGTATGCCCACGCCGAAATTTCAGTGCCTGAAACCAATATTGACGTTATTGGTCAGTTTGAGTTTGGTAACAGTGATGGTATCAAGAGCTCTGATGTGATTGCAGGCGTTCAGTATGTTATGCCTTTATCATCTGGTGATCTCTCTTTCCGTGGTGGTTATCGAGTCATTGACCTTGAATTTACTGATTTAGCTACAGCATCTCTCGACAATAAAATGTCTTATGTGTTTGCTGACGGTTGGTTCCTAGGAACTCAGTTTAAGTTTTAATTACTGTATTAAGAATGAAAGCCACGCGAGTCGTGGCTTTTTTGCGTTTATCCTTTAAGAATTATTTCTTATCGTTATTTAGTACTTCGCCATAATTGAGCCATGCTTATTAGGTGGACTTAGCTAGGTGAGAGTATAAGGAATGACAATCACGGAACTGAGAAATTTATATCGAGAGAAGATGCTGGTGGAAGCGATTATCGAGCCTTCAGCCCACGAAGGCGCGTGGATAGTGGAATTCCGTCATCAAGCGGGCGGTTTTGTACTGTTAACAAACGCCAGTGGTGAAGAGTGTCACTATGCAGATTTGGACTTAGCATCTAAATCAGCGATGGCGGTAGGTTTTAAACAAGTCAGGGTAGAATCCATTTGAGATTGAAATTTCATCTTCTTACTTCCAAAAAGTTATAAAACATTCTCTTCTATTCTTTCTTGTTATTAAGGAGAGTGGTTAATCTATCGTCACGCAATGAATAAGGAAGTCGTGACAATGTCTTCAGGAAATACCATACCAAAAGAGCTGGTTAGTTTAACTGGCCCACTAAACGACTCGCAGTTAAACCAGCTGCAACAAACGGTTTCACAACTCTCACCCCAGCAACTAGCATGGGTGAGTGGTTATTTTTGGGGATTAAGCCAATCTCAATCTGGCGTTGCAATCTCTCCTCTTTCCCAAGCATCAGCTGTGGCAGTCAGTAAACCTGATAGTCAACTTACCATTATTTATGCATCTCAAACGGGTAATGCGAAAGGTGTGGCTGAGGCTTTAGTGCATGAAGCTCAATCTGCTGGTGTCGCTGTACGTCTGTTTGATGCGAGTGATTATAAAGGTAAAGATTTAGCGAAAGAGACACACGTCATTTTCGTGGCTTCAACAAACGGTGAAGGTGAAGCGCCTGATAATGCTCTGGAGTTACACGAATTCTTACAGTCAAAGAAAGCGCCAAAGCTACCGAATTTAGAGTACGGCGTGATTGGTTTAGGTGATTCCAGCTATGAGTTCTTCTGCCAAACAGGTAAAGACTTTGATGCATTCCTAGAAAAGCTAGGTGCAAAACGCTTTATTGATCGTGTGGATTGCGATGTCGATTACGATCAACCTGCAGCGCAGTGGCGAGCTAAAGCTCTTGAGATTGTCAAAACATCACTAGCAAGCACTCAAGCCGAGGTGGTTCAACTGCCTGTAGGTCAAGCGGCTGCCTCACACTCTCAATACACAAAACAAAATCCATACACTGCTACGTTACTGACCAGCCAAAAAATCACTGGCCGTGATTCAGGAAAAGACGTTCGTCATATCGAAATTGACCTAGAAGGTTCTGGTTTAACTTATCAGCCGGGTGATGCTTTAGGTGTTTGGTATGAAAACAGTTCGGAGCTCGCGAGTGCAGTAGCTGGCGCTGTTGGTTTATCCGGTGTTGAAAGCGTAGATGTTGATGGTGAAAGCCTCTCTATTCATAGCGCTCTCGTCAGTAAATATGAAATCACAGCGGCTAACCCGCAATTTGTCACCAAGTTTGCAGAGCTATCGGGTAGTGAAAAGCTATTAGCCTTAGTTGCTGATAAAGACAAGCTTCGTGAGTACGCGTCAAATACTCAAGTTGTCGATGTGTTAAAAGAGCAACACACTAAGCTATCAGCAGAAGATCTAGTCTCATTGCTACGTCGTCTGACACCACGTCTTTATTCTATTGCTTCTAGCCAGTCGGAAGTGGATGAAGAAGTGCATCTTACTGTCGGCATTGTTGAATACGAACAAGGTGAAGAAGTTCGCCAAGGCGGCGCATCAAGCTTCTTAGGCCACAGGTTAGAAGAGGGCGAAGAAGTTAAAGTGTTTATCGAACACAATAATAACTTCAAGCTTCCGGCAGATGATTCAACGCCAATCATCATGGTTGGTCCGGGTACAGGTATTGCCCCATTCCGCAGCTTTATTCAAGAACGTGAGAACCGTGGAGCAGAAGGTAAGAACTGGTTGTTCTTCGGAGACCGTACTTTCACTCAAGATTTCTTATATCAAGTTGAATGGCAGAAATATCTGAAGTCTGGTGCTTTAAGTCGTTTAGATGTGGCATTTAGCCGCGACCAACATGAAAAAGTGTATGTGCAACATCGTATCCTTGAGCAGGCAGAGCAAGTTTGGCAGTGGTTGCAAGATGGTGCTTATATCTATATCTGTGGTGATGCGACTCGCATGGCGAAAGATGTCCATGAAGCATTAGTCATTGTTGCTGAGCAGCAAGGTGGCCTGACTCGAGAAAAGGCTGAAGAGTATTTAAATGAACTTCGTAAAGCGAAACGTTACCAAAGGGATGTGTATTAATGAGCACTAAAATCGAAAACAACAGCCAAGAAGTATTAGGCGAAGTGCTTGGTCCTCTTTCGGATAACGAGCGTTTAAAAAGAGAAAGCAATTTTCTTCGCGGAACGATCGAGCAAGATCTGCAAGATCGCATTACTGGTGGATTTACGGCTGACAACTTCCAACTCATCCGTTTCCACGGTATGTATCAGCAAGACGATCGTGATATCCGCAATGAGCGAGCAAAGCAAAAACTGGAACCATTACATAATGTGATGCTCCGTGCTCGTATGCCTGGCGGTATTATCCAGCCTAAGCAATGGTTAGCTATCGACAAGTTCGCGACTGAGCACACAATGTATGGAAGTATTCGATTAACGACTCGTCAGACTTTCCAGTTCCATGGTGTGTTGAAGCCAAATATTAAGCTGATGCATCAAACACTCAATAGCATTGGTATTGATTCAATCGCGACTGCGGGTGATGTAAACCGTAACGTATTATGTACTTCAAACCCTGTTGAATCTGAGTTACATCAAGAAGCTTACGAGTGGGCGGCGAAAATCAGTGAACATTTGCTACCAAAAACTCGCGCTTATGCAGAAATTTGGTTAGACGGTGAGAAAGTAGAAACAACGGACGAAGAACCTATTCTAGGCAGTACTTATCTTCCTCGTAAGTTCAAAACAACGGTAGTGATCCCTCCTCATAATGATATTGATGTGCACGCTAATGATCTTAGTTTTGTCGCGATTGCTGACAACGGCAAGCTGGTGGGCTTCAATGTGCTGGTGGGCGGTGGTCTAGCAATGACCCATGGTGATACGTCTACTTATCCTCGTCGTGCGGATGACTTGGGCTATATCCCAGCAGAAAAAACGTTGGATGTTGCTGCGGCAGTGGTAACAACTCAACGTGATTGGGGTAACCGTTCAAACCGTAAGAATGCGAAAACTAAATACACACTAGACCGAGTTGGCGTTGACGTATTTAAAGCGGAAGTAGAAAAGCGTGCTGGAATTCAATTTGAAGCAAGCCGTCCTTATGAGTTCACTGAGCGTGGTGATCGTATCGGTTGGGTTGAAGGCATCGATGGTAAGTTCCACCTTTCTCTATTTATAGAGAACGGTCGTCTATTGGATTATCCAGGTAAACCTCTCAAAACGGGTGTTGCTGAAATTGCGAAGATCCACCAAGGTGATTTCCGCATGACTGCAAACCAGAACTTAATAGTTGCTGGCGTACCTGCCGACCAAAAAGCGCTGATAGAGAAGATCGCGCGTGAGCATGGTTTGATGGACGACTCTGTCAGTGAGCAGCGTAAGAATTCAATGGCGTGTGTTGCGTTCCCAACTTGCCCATTAGCTATGGCAGAAGCAGAACGTTTCCTTCCTTCTTTTGTTACTGATGTTGAAGGTATTCTCGAAAAACACAATCTACCAAAAGAAGACAACATTATATTGCGAGTCACAGGCTGTCCGAATGGCTGTGGTAGAGCAATGTTGGCCGAGCTTGGTTTGGTCGGTAAAGCACCTGGACGTTACAACTTACATTTAGGCGGTAACAAAGCGGGTACGAGAATTCCGAAGATGTACAAAGAGAACATTACTGAACAACAGATCTTAGAAGAGATCGATCAGTTAGTAGGTCGTTGGTCGCAAGAGCGTGAAGTTGGTGAAGGCTTTGGCGATTTCACTATCCGCTCGGGGATCATTCAAGAGGTTGTTGTATCTAAGAGAGACTTTTATGCCTGATACTGTCACAGTGCCTGATTTGTCAGAATTGCTCACTCTGACAAAAGTGGAACAAACACTTCGACTAGCAGAAGTTAATGCTTACCTCGAAAACTTAACCGCTAAAGAGCGTGTGCAATGGGCATTCGATAATCTACCGGGCACGCATGCAGTATCTTCAAGTTTCGGTATCCAAGCCGCTTTGATGCTACATCTAGTATCTAGTATTAAAGCTGATATACCCGTAGTTTTGACGGATACAGGATATCTGTTTCCTGAAACGTATCAGTTTATTGATGAGCTGACTGAGCGACTGAACCTGAATTTGCAAATCTATAAATCTGAGTTAACGCCAGCATGGCAAGAAGCTCGGTTTGGTAAACTTTGGGAGCAGGGTGTAGAGGGTATTGAACAATACAACCGTCTTAATAAAGTAGAGCCAATGCGTAAAGCTTTAGAAGAGTTATCGATCGGCGTCTGGTTTTCAGGATTGCGTCGAGAGCAATCTCAATCTAGAGCTACGTTACCTATACTCGCAGTGCAAAACGGTGTGTTTAAGTTTCTTCCGGTTATCGACTGGTCAAATAAAGATGTTCATTACTACCTTAAAGAAAATGATCTTCCTTATCACCCTCTTTGGGAGCAAGGTTACCTTTCGGTTGGTGATACACACACTACTCGCAAATGGGAGCCGGGGATGGCCGAAGAAGAAACTCGTTTCTTTGGATTAAAAAGAGAATGTGGTCTTCACGAAGATAGTAACTAAGAAAATCGAACATTTTGAACAGTTCATTTTGCCTTTAATAATAGAAAAAGCCGCGATCGCGGCTTTTTTATTGGTACATAAATAGGTTTTCGAAATCTATTTAAGGATAACTCTGTGGATAACTTGTATTCAACTTTGGGGTAAAGTTGAATAAATAGAGCTTTGGTGATGTTTTCTCCTGTTAAGCGTTATTTTTGTATTTTTTGCAAAATAATACTTGCCAGTGTGATTTTGATCCCTATAATGCCACCTCACTGACACGGCAGACGTCGTAAGGCTTCAGCC
>NZ_JBMMKS010000027.1:0-29863 GCF_058630515.1 Vibrio sp. HM8-C | reverse complement strand
ATGCAGGTGGATTTTTACATGGTAAGAAAACCAATTGGCAAGCAAGAAGCACACTAACTTGAATCTATCTATGGGATTAACTGACCGAATAACCCTTTGCCTTAGAGCAAGCTGGGTATTCAATTTTATCCAAATCCCCCACAAACCAGACGAAGCAAGCGATAGCAATCAGTGCATGTAAACCAGTAATGTACACCGCCATATCGAAAAGCCCAGTCATATCAATTAGGTAGGCGATGATAACGGGAGTGATAATGCCAGAAAGATTTCCCGCAGTATTGAAAATAC
This sequence comes from Vibrio sp. HM8-C, assembly GCF_058630515.1. NCBI lineage: Bacteria > Pseudomonadati > Pseudomonadota > Gammaproteobacteria > Vibrionales > Vibrionaceae > Vibrio > Vibrio sp. HM8-C. The sequence goes on along the minus strand of NZ_JBMMKS010000027.1, from coordinate 29,575 downwards.
CGCCGCACAAGCCATAAAGAGGCTTTGGCGCGATATCCGCTACGATGGTCCAGCCTAGCGAACTGAATCCTTTACCGAAAAATGCAAATGACATAAACACCACAATCAATACTGGTGAATCGGTGAAAAGCGAAAAGAGCATGAAAGTTGAGAACATCATACCCACGATGATGGGCAGTTTACGTGCCTTCGCAATTGAAAAGCCAAGTTTAACCATACGATCAGAGACTAACCCTGCACAGAGGTTACCAAAGAAGCCAAATAATGCTGGTATGGAAGCCATTATTCCCACACTTACTAAAGACATACCTTTTACTTCAATAAGATAGAGAGGAAACCAAGTTAGGAAGAAAAAGGTAATTGCGTTCATGCAGTATTGTCCAAGACAAACACCTAACATAGTTCTGTTGGTCAAAAGGAAAGTGATCCGTTCACGTACACTCGATTGCTCAACGTTGGCGCTCGCTGTTTTCACAGCTAGGTGCTGATCTAAATAATCCAGTTCTGATTGCGAAATAAAAGGGTGGTCTTTTGGGCTATGCAGCCAATACTTCAAAACTATCCCTAGTAACAATGCTGCTGACCCAAGGTAGAGAAAGTTAAACTGCCACCCTTGATGGTAGGTTACCCAAGCGATGATGGGGGAACAGACAAAAATCGACAGATATTGTGAAGATGCAAATATCGCAGAGGCGAAAGATATTTCATGTTTTGGAAACCAACCGGAAACGATTCGGCTGTTAGCTGGAAAAATAGGCGCTTCAAATAATCCTGCTAATAAACGAAATACTATTAGGGCAGGGAAAATGAAGAATGAGTTTGGAATAAACGTAACGAAGAATGTGCCTAAGCTGACTACTGACCAGAATATTAAGAAACAGAGATATAGATATTTTGTTTTAATTTTGTCCAATAGCAGGCCGCAAGGTATCTGAAATAGTACATAGGTCACAGAAAATGAGGAAAACAAATAACCAAGCTGAACAGTTGAGAGTTCTAAATCCTTACTTAAGTCACCACCTGATATCGATAATATCGATCTCCCACCAAAGAAAATGGTGGTGACTAGCATAAGCAAAAATACAACAGAGTATCTAACGGATATCGATTTCATATAAGCCACATTAAATAGAGTTTTCCCTATTTTATGTGAAGAGATGTTTGTCCGCTTATGAGCAGCAAGGCTTTGTGATGTGTTGGATTACATTTGTACAAATCTCCAAAAACCGGTGTTAAAGGTAATAGGCTTTTTGTTTAATTATTTAATCGTTTAAAAACAATAACTTAACAGCATTGTATTGCGGTCACACTGGCTTGTTTGTTTGTACAAAAAAAACAGTCAACTTACTTGTTTTTTTGTACAAATGAATAAAGCGAAGCTAAACGCTATCCTCCATACTATTCACATCCAAAGTTCTTAAATTACCCTACATAAGGAAAATGCTATGCTAAATGTGAGTATCGATTTTGCAGAATCGCATTGGTTTTTTCCCAAGATAGTGATCACGTGTATCCTTGTTTTATTCGCGATTATCTTGGTGAAAGAAAGAAAAACAATTGCGAAAAGCGTTGCTGGTTTTTCAATGAAATCAATTCTGAATCATGAAAACTACAAAGCGTACCTATTTTTGGCGTTGATCAGTGTTTATATCTTGGTGATGGAAGCTTTAGGTGAAGCATTTCCAAATACAGGGTATGCATTTTTAATTACAACTATTCCTTTTCTGTTCTGTATCCCTTTACTAATCGAAAAAGAAATCAACAAAAGAAAAATTATATATATAACCATTAACTCGGTTGTATCTCCAGTAATTGCCTGGGTAGTGTTAGGTCAAATTTTTGGAATTACACTTCCTTAAAATTTTTATTTGAAACAAAAACTTGAATGTGGAACTTCTTATGGAAATATTGTCACATTTGTCTATTAATATGTTTTTCTTAAGTTCGATTGGCGTATTAATAGGTATTATTTTCGGTGCCATTCCGGGTATGACAGCAACACTTGCTGTAGCGGTTTGTCTACCTTTAACTTATTCACTTGGCTTAACTGACGGTTTAGCTCTACTACTTGGTCTTTATGTTGGTGGTATATCTGGTGGTTTGGTACCAGCGGTACTGATCAATATTCCGGGTACACCTTCTTCTATTACCACCACTTTTGATGGCTATCCGATGGCCCAGAAAGGTCAGGGTGAAAGCGCATTGAAAATTGCTGTTGCGTCTTCACTTTTCGGTGGTTTATTTAGTGCAATCGTTCTTTATTTCTTTGCTCCGTTCCTTGCGAACTTTGCAATTAAATTCTCTACTGTTGAAAAATTCCTGCTTATTTTCTTGGCTCTGACGGTTATCTCGTCTCTGTCTAAAAACATGTTGATGGGTATTTTCAGTGGTCTGTTAGGTGTATTAGTTGCTTTAATTGGTGCTTACGATATCTCTGTTGGTGGTAACGGCGAATACCGCTTAATGCCACAAGCGTTTGAAGACCAATTAAGTTTCGGTTTCTCGCTACTGCCAGTACTTATTGGTATGTTCGGTCTGTCTTCTATTATCGTTGCTTGTTTAAATAAGAAGTCTGACGATGATGTAACGAGCGACATGATCAAGTTGGATTCGAAACAAAAGTTCAACTGGTCTGTATTTAAAGGTCAATTCTTCAACCTAATTCGTTCTTCTTCAATTGGTACATTCGTTGGTCTGCTTCCAGGTATCGGTGGTAGTGCGGCGTCAGTGCTTGCTTATACACAGCAAAAGAACATTTCTAAAAACCCTGACCAAATGGGTAAAGGTGCACCTGAGGGCATCATTACCTCTGAATCAGCAAACAACGGCCTTACAGGTGGTGCGTTAATTCCGCTTCTATCACTGGGTATCCCTGGAGACTCAACAACAGCGGTTCTGATTGGTGCATTTACACTGCAAGGTATTCAGGTTGGTCCATTGTTCATCAATGAAAACCTAGAAACTTGGGATTTCATGATCATCTCATTGTTCTTCGCTAACTTTGTGATGTTCGCAATCATGTTCTTCGCTATCCGCTACGTTGCGAAGGTAGTACTGATTCCTAAATACATTCTGTATCCAATCATCGTGATGATGTGTGTTATCGGCGCATACGCAATCAACTACGGCGTGATGTTCGATGTATGGACACTAGTGTTGTTCGGCATCTTTGGTGTGTTGGCTTCGAAGATTGGATTGGAAGTGGTGCCATTCATCATTGGCTTCATCTTGGGTAAATCGGCAGAAGTGTACTTCGTGAAGAGTATCGAGTCTTACGGTGATCTATCTATCTTCGTTACTAAGAGCCCAATTGCGATGTTCTTGTGGGTAATCATTCTGGCTTCAGTTGGATATACGATTCGCTCGGCATTCAAATCAAGCAAAAACAAAAAAGTAAGTAAAACTGCGTAACGTACGGTGAATGTGATGAGTCCTGCGAAGTTTATGCCAATGGTCGAGAGTATGACGGTAATCCCTGTTGCAGGGTATGACAGCATGCTACTGAATCTAAGTGGTGCACATGCCCCTTACTTCACTCGCAACATTGTGATTTTGCAGGACAACTTGGGCAACACCGGATTAGGTGAAGTACCGGGTGGTGAGAACATTCGCAAAACGTTAGAGGACGCACGTGGGTTTGTGGTTGGCCGCAGTATCGGTGAATACAAAAACATCATGAACGAAGTCCGAAATGCGTTCTCAGAACGCGACGCAGCGGGTCGTGGTTTACAGACATTCGATTTGCGAACCACGATTCATGCAGTAGCAGCAATTGAGTCAGCAATGCTCGACCTTTTAGGGCAAGCGCTAAACGTTCCGGTAGCCGCGCTGCTTGGAGAAGGTCAGCAACGCGATAAAGTCGAAATGTTGGGTTACCTATTTTTTGTTGGTGACCGTAACAACACGGATCTGCCATATCAAAGTCAGCCTAATGACAGTTGTGATTGGTACCGTATTCGTCACGAAGAAGCATTAACGTCGGACGGTATTGTTCGCTTAGCGGAAGCGGCGTTCGACAAATATGGGTTTAGTAATTTTAAGCTGAAGGGCGGTGTTTTCCGCCCTGATGAGGAAGCTGATGCAATCTGCGCATTAGCAAGTCGATTCCCAGATACACGAGTGACGATCGATCCGAATGGCTCTTGGTCTTTGCAGGAAGCCATTCGAATCGGGAAAGGTTTGAGAAATGTGTTGGCGTACGCCGAAGACCCATGTGGGGCTGAACCTGGATATTCAGGGCGCGAGACGATGGCTGAGTTTCGTCGCGCAACGGGTATCCCAACAGCAACTAACATGGTGGCGACGGATTGGCGTGAATTTGGACATTCGATTTCGCTGCGAGCGGTCGACATTCCATTGGCTGATCCGCATTTTTGGACGATGGAAGGCTCAGTGCGCGTTGCGCAGTTGTGCCACGAATGGGGGCTGATGTGGGGCTCTCACTCGAACAACCATTTTGATATTTCCTTGGCGATGTTTACGCAAGTTGCCGCCGCCGCACCCGGAGAGATCACTGCCTTAGATACACATTGGATCTGGCAGGAAGGTAATCAACGTTTAACAAAAGAGCCATTGAAGATTCAAGGTGGCTTTATCACGGTGCCGGACAAACCTGGTTTGGGTATCGAAATCGACATGGCTCAAGTGGAAAAAGCGCATGAGCTTTACAAGAACATGGGGTTAGGGGGACGCGATGATTCCATCGGTATGCAGTACCTTGTCCCTAACTGGAAATTCGACAACAAAAGACCGTGCTTGGTTCGATAAGCGCAGGTAGAGGAAAGTTACATGAATGAAAACATTTATCCAAATCACTTTAGACGCGCGATGATCAATCAAGAAAAACGCATTGGTTGTTGGAGTGCTTTAGCGAGCCCAATTACCACTGAGATCCTTGGTTTAGCGGGTTTTGACTTCATCCTTCTGGATGGCGAGCACGCTCCGAACGACGTGCAAACCTTCATCCCACAGCTAATGGCATTGAAAGACAGCCGTAGCGTGCCAGTAGTTCGTCCACCAGTGAATGACCCAATCGTACTTAAACGTTTATTGGATATCGGTTTCTACAACTTCATCGTTCCTTTTGTTGAAACCAAAGAACAAGCAGAACTTGCAGTTGCGTCTACTCGTTATCCGCCAGAAGGCATTCGTGGCGTATCTGTTGGTCACCGTAGCAATGCGTACGGCACGATTACCGATTACTTCAAAAACATCAACGAGAACATCTGTGTTGTGGTTCAAATCGAAAGCCAAGAAGGCTTAGACAACCTTGACGATATTCTAGCGGTAAAAGGTTTGGATGGTGTGTTTGTTGGGCCAAGTGACTTGGCAGCCGCGTTGGGTCATTTAGGCAATGCAAGTCACCCAGATGTGCAAGCAGCGATTAAGACCGTATTTGAAAAAGCGCAAGCGGTTGGTAAATCAGTCGGTATTTTGGCTCCAGTTCAAGCAGACGCAGAGCGTTACCTTGAGTGGGGCGCGAACCTAGTCGCAGTTGGTAGTGACCTAGGTGTGTTTAAAGCAGCGACACAGGCATTGTGTCAAAAATTTTTAAGTGAATAAGGGCGAAGAGGAATAGTTATGAAAATCGGATTTATTGGCCTAGGCATCATGGGCAAACCAATGAGTAAAAACCTACTTAAAGCGGGTTATTCATTAGTTGTACTAGACCGCAACCAAGTAGCGGTTAAAGAGCTAACAGATGCTGGCGCGGTATCAGCGACTTCGCCTAAAGCAGTGGCAGAGCAGTGTGATGTTGTAATCACTATGCTTCCTAACTCACCACACGTAAAAGAAGTAGCGTTAGGTGAAAACGGCTTAGCAGACGGTGCAAAACCAGGTCTTGTATTTATCGACATGAGTTCAATTGCTCCTTTAGCTAGCCAAGAAATCGCAAAAGGTTTAGCTGAGAAAGGCGTTCTAATGCTTGATGCGCCAGTGAGTGGCGGTGAACCAAAAGCTATCGACGGCACTCTTTCTGTCATGGTTGGTGGCGACAAAGCAGTATTTGATAAGTACTACGATGTAATGAAAGCGATGGCTGGCTCAGTGGTTCACACTGGTGATATCGGTGCAGGCAACGTAACTAAACTTGCAAACCAAGTAATCGTGGCACTGAACATCGCAGCAATGTCTGAGGCTCTTTCTCTTGCGACGAAAGCGGGTGTAAACCCTGAATTAGTTTACCAAGCAATTCGTGGCGGCCTAGCGGGCAGTACTGTTTTAGACGCTAAAGCACCAATGGTACTTAACCGCAACTTCGAACCAGGTTTCCGTATCGACCTTCACATTAAAGACCTTGCAAACGCGTTAGACACTTCTCACGGTGTGGGCGCACAACTTCCTCTTACTGCACAAGTAATGGAAATGATGCAAGCGCTTAAAGCTGACGGTCTTGAAACGAAAGACCACAGTGCACTTGCTCTGCACTATGAAAAACTAGCTAAGGTAACTATCCAAAGCTAATGGTCTAGCAGCAGGTTTGTAGGGAACCTGCTGCTTCCTTTTTTTATCGAGTGGTGTCTATTGATGAAGATTGTAATCGCACCTGATTCGTACAAAGAGAGCTTAAGCGCGATTGAAGTCGCTGACGCTATCGAGTCAGGATTTAGACAAGTATTTCCCAATTATCAGTATGTGAAATGTCCAGTTGCAGACGGTGGCGAAGGTTCAGTTGAAGCCTTAGTCGACGCGTCAGGCGGTGAGATGGTGCACACTGATGTAATAGGTCCATTGGGCGACCATCACGAAGCATTCTATGGTATTTCCGGCGATAAAAAGACCGCGTTTATTGAAATGGCAGCAGCCAGCGGTATTGAACTGATTGCTCCTGAACATCGAGACCCTTATACAGCGACCACTTTTGGTACAGGACAGCTCATCGACCACGCCTTAAATCAAGGTATTCGCCATATGATTATCTGCATAGGTGGCAGCGCCACGAATGATGCAGGTTGTGGAATGATGCAAGCATTGGGCGTGTCGTTCAAAGATGCACAAGGCGACGAGCTTGTTTACGGTGGCTTAGCACTTGAGACACTGGCTCATATTGATGCGAGTAATCTTGATAAACGTTTGAGTGAATGTCATATCGAAGTCGCTTGTGATGTCACCAACCCTCTAACTGGTTTAAATGGCGCTTCTCATATCTATGGTCCGCAAAAAGGAGCAACACCTGAAATGGTAAAGCGTCTTGATGCTGCGTTAGCTAACTTTGCCAAAGTAGTTGAGCAAGACCTAGGAAAACAAGTAGATCATATTCCTGGCGCTGGTGCGGCAGGGGGTATGGGTGCAGCATTCTATGCATTTTTAGATGCAGACCTTCGTCCAGGCATCGACATCATGACTCATGCTGTTGGCTTGGAAGAGATGGTAAAAGATGCAAACTTAGTGATCACTGGTGAAGGTCGTTTAGACAGTCAAAGTGTTAACGGTAAAGTACCTGTGGGTGTGGCAAGAATTGCCAAACATTACCAGTTACCTGTGATTGCGATTGCAGGAGCGCTGGGTGATGAGATCGATGAGGTTTATCAGCACGGTATTGATTGCGCCTTTGACTCTGTCTATAAAATCACCACTTTTGATGAGATTAAGAAAGAAGCAAAAGCAAATGTTACCCGCAGTGCGTTTAACATTGCCTCTGCAATCCAAGTTGGTCAAAGTTTAACGTTATAAAATCAAACTAAAATACAAACGGCACATATCTCTAAAGTTGTGCAAATCAATATTGCAAATTTCTTCCACCCGTTTCATGCGATATCTAAGGGTGTTGGGGTGAACATAGAGAACGTTGGATGTTTTCTTAATGTCACAGCTGTTTTCAAACCAACACAAAATTGTATGGATCAGTGTCGGATCAGCCAGCTCTAACTGTTGAACGTGAGTAGAAAGCTTATCTCGTTGCCAGCGAGATAAGCTGCTCTCAAACAGAGCAGGGAGTTCATATTGAGCGAACGGATAAAACTTCGCTTCCGGATTCAAACGTTGTCCTGCTTTCATCGTCGCCATTGCGCTTTCAAATGCGTAATGAAGATTCTGTGGTTGGCTATAAATAGCACCAATTGAGCAATGGAAATCCACTTTAAGTGATTCGGCTAAATAGCCAGTAATGCTCTGCCAGTCATCAATGACGGTTTCACCGCTTTTCTCTTTCTCTGTCACATTGAGCAGCACTAAGTTTGTTTTGTAAGAGTATTCGGCTTTGAGTCGTTTACGTGACCACTGATTGAGTACACGAACCACTTCTTTTTGATCACCAGAGTTACCAACTTCAATCACACAAATAGCATGATGATTGAAAATATCGACTTTTAACTGCGCAGCCATATTGGTGATGTGTTCTTGTGATGCATTCGGGTCGATACACTCAAGCAGAAGCTCTTCAAGTTTGCGTTCGCTCCAGCGTGTCATTTCCATCATGGAGGTGTATTCAACGACCATTTCAGCAGCCATCTTCACCATTTCACCAAACGGACGCACTTCTTCTAACGGGCCTGAAATACCGATAACACCAATTGGTTCTTGATTAAAGATAATTGGCAGGTTTACACCCGGCTTAACATGGGGAAACTCTGGCAACATGCCTTCAGATATTTCGATAGGTTTCAGCTCACTCAATGCCAGTACTGCGCCACCGTGTTTTTGGTATTTACGGGCAGGGTTGGTCGACGCAATGATAATGCCTGTCTCATCCATAACGTTGAGAGGATATTTAATGATTTTTTGCGCTCGATCGACAATACGTTGTGCTAATTGTTCATGTAACTGCATATATTCACTTGTGGCTTTTCGTTCGCTGCATCAAAGGCGGATACGTTGTTGAAACGTACGTCCTATGAGTGGGATAACCGACAATAATACTGTACAAAAGTGGTAGTAACTGAGATCTCAATCGCACCGAGGGATTGGCAGCTATGTAATTGAGTGAATTCACATCTGGTTGTATAGCCGTAAGGTTTAGAGGCTGCAACGTCTTAAGACTGCTATGTTTTAGTGATACATATTAAGTGCAGGGAGCAAAAGGAACGTAGGTATGAAGAGATGGATAACGCTATTGATGATATCGGTACTGCTTGCTGGCTGCGGTACCAAATTTGTTTACCATCATATTGATTGGTTTGTGCTTGAATATCTGGACGACTACGTGACTTTAACCGATCAACAAGAGAGTTTGGTCAAAACACAAATCCATGCCCTTAGCCAGTGGCATCAAAGTGAAGAGTTAAACAACTACATCGTGCAATTTGACGAGTTGTTGGAAATCAATCCCAAAACACTCACTTTGGAACAACTTCAACAGCACAGAGATTGGATTTATCAACATTATCAAAGCTTAGTTACTCGTATATTTCCAAGTATCTTTCCTCTTGCCAGCGACCTATCTGACAAACAGGTAGAAGAATTTATGCAAGCAATGGCTAAGCGCCACCAAAAGTATTCAGACAAATATGCAGGTTTGAATGAAAACGAAACTCGAGCCAAATACCAAGAACGTATTACTGAGCGGATGGAGCAGTGGCTAGGTGACTTAAATAGTGAGCAACAGCAGTTAGTGACTCAATGGGCAAAGTCGTTGCAAATTACCACGGACGATTGGATTGCATTTCAAACTGGTCAGCGCGAAGAAATAAAACGATTGCTTGATGAACGCGCAGATGAGTCTGTATTCAATCAGCAGCTGCACAAATTGCTTTATGAGCAAGAGGGCTTTTACAGCCCTGTATTCAAGGCAAAACTGAATTACAACGAACAAAAATCGAATGAATATATTCTCAGTATTGTTCATCTCTCCACACCTAAGCAGATTCAACATTTCAGAGAGACGGTCTATGAATGGCGTAGCCTTGCGAGTGATTTGCATTCCATAGACAGCTAACTCGTTCTTTACACTTACCGCCTGTTCGACGATAAATAGCTACCAATTTGTTATATTTCTCAGAATTATGCATTGAGAATATTATTAATTAATATTCTCAATTGGTGTTACAATCGTTTTGCAAATGTAACAACAAGTAAGCTTGTGGTCAGCCAAATCAAGTCTATTCAAACGCTGATCATTTTGTAGTAGGGATACTGAAATACATGAAAACCTTTTCTTTTAAAAACAAGATAATCGCGTTGATCGCTAGCATCATTGCGGTCACCATTTTCGTTTCGTATATGAGCGTGAACCATTTTATCAGTGGTTACATCTATGAATCGAATACAGCGAGAATTAATCACAACATCGAGTTAGTCACCGCTCAGCTAGAACGAGAACTACAAGAAAAACTGGCACTGACTAAAAGTCTAAACTTCAGCATGATGGATATTGCAGAGACCAAAGAATCAACCGGTTTTGCTAGTATCGTGTTGGTGGCAAACGGCTATGCTTTTGATGATACAGCTAACTCATTAGATGATGAGCAAACAGAAACATACCTCAAACTTGCTGAACAACTTAGCGAAGAGCCAACCATGAGTGGTGTGGAGATGGTAGATGGAAAGCCAACCGTCAACATCGCGCTGAAAAAATTTGATGGTTCAGCGAACTTCTTCACAATGGACATCAGCAAGCTTAAAGATGTCATCAAAGCGTATTCATTGCCGGGCAGTTACATGGAGCTGATATCGGCAAACCAAATCACCATTTTCTCTGATAAAGCGAGTGATAACGTCATTCCTGTTTCAAAGCAGTTCACGATTGATGGTCAAACATGGTCACTGAATGGCTATATCGACCTTGATAATATCCAAGCTAACACAGATAAACTGAACTGGAAGATTACCCTAGCACTGCTTGTCTCAGCTGCAATTATTATTGCTTTGAGTGTTGCTATGCTGCACTTTGCGTTTAAGCCGTTACTACGTCTTAAAGAGTTGGTTGCTGACTTATCCCAAGGTAATGGCGATTTAACTCAACGCTTGAGCGTAGCTTCTCAAGATGAAATCGGTCAGATTTCAACATCAATTAACCGCTTTATCGAACAGCTTCAAGGCATGTTTATCGAAGTGTCTAGCTCATCATCGAAAATTGATTTGGCTGTAAGTAATCTAAGTAACCAGTCTGAATCAAATATTCAGATGTTAAATGCGCATACCATAGAAACCGAGCAGGTAATCACTGCTATTGATGAAATGAGTGCAACAGCCGGCTCGATTGCGCAAAGCGCAGCAGACGCCGCTAAACTAACTGAGCTTACTAATACTTACGCCGATGAATCGAAACAGACGGTAAACCAAGCGGTAAGCAGCGTGACCGAGTTGGAATCTGATGTAGCGGAAATGGCGAATACCATCAGCGCTATGAATCAGGACACAAAACAAATAAGTACAGTACTTCAGGTGATTGGTGACATTGCAGAGCAGACGAACCTACTGGCATTGAACGCAGCGATTGAAGCGGCGCGTGCTGGTGAACAAGGCCGTGGTTTTGCGGTTGTTGCGGACGAGGTTCGTGCTTTGGCGGCGCGAACTCAACAAAGCACGGCGCAAATCAATGAGATGCTTTCTAAGCTCAATAACACCTCTGAAAATGTAGTGAGCAAGATGGAAACTACTCGTAGAAGTTGTGAAGCAACTTCGCAAAGCACGCATAAGGTAATGGAATCTCTCAACACGGTTACTGCATCTGTGGTTGAAATTAATGACCTGAACACATTAATGGCAACCTCAGCAGAGCAGCAAAGCCATGTGACGGAAGAAGTCAGCCGTAATATGGCGACGATCCAAGAACTGATTGGTCAGCTGAATAACAGTGCTTCACAAACGGACACGATTAGCCAAGAGTTGAGAGGTACTTCAACGGATCTCTCCGAAGTAGTGAATCAATTCAAAGTTAACTGAACCTAACGTTTATTAGATTTCGATAATAAGAGCACCGATTGGTGCTCTTTTTTTGGGCCTCATATCAGCTTTGATGAGCGAAGTAATGCTTTTCATCTGATGATTGTTAAAATATTGCCTGCTTAAAATGAAACGCCGTGTTAGAAAAATTAGTCAATTTAGCTCAAAAACATGACCAAAGTCTCATTTACCGCACGATGTAGGTTCATCTTTGAACTACTCCTCATAGTTTCATATTAAGTTTGGATACAATGAGCCGACAATAATAAATGAGGCTTAGTTAGTTGTAGGAAAACTCGCGCTTTCAGCTGTTGTGACGAAGAGTAGAAAGTCAGCTTGATAGGGAGTTTGTATCAAGCGTAGCCAACACGCAGTTAACTGATCACCCACATAATAATAAATACTCTATTCACCATCAGCTCACTGTTTTATCGGGATCAGTAGGCTAAGAACTTTGTGAAGGACGCGAAGACTTATGAAGAGTTTTTCCTTTAAGAACAAGATTATATCGCTAATTGTTGCCATTATCGCAATCACCATTTTTGTCTCATATCTCAGTGTTAACCACTTTATCAGCACATACATCTATCAGTCAGATACCGCCAGAATTGAACACAATATAGAGTTAGTGAACAAAACTCTGCAGGGTGAGTTACAAGACAAGTTGAACCTAGCGAAAAGCCTTAAATTTAACATGATGGACATCGGCACGACGAAAGAGTCTGCAGGTTTCGCTCATATCGTCCGTTTAGCTAGTAGCTACGCGTTTGATGATACTGGCAGAGTGCTCGAGCAGGATGAAACACAAAAATACATGACTCTGTCAGAAAGCCTTACCGCTGAACCAACCGTAAGTGAGGTTATTATTGTCGATGGTCAACCAACTCTAAATATTTCAATCAAACATCTTGATGGTTCATCGAACTTCTTCACTCTTAACTTAAGTGGTTTGAAACCGATTCTTGAAGCTTATTCTCTTTCTGGCAGCTATATGGAATTGATCTCAGAGAACAACATTACGATTTTCTCTGATAAGACAGGTGAAAACCTGATTCCCGTTGAACGTAAGTTTGATCTTGGTGGCCAGTCATGGACACTGAACGGTTACATTGACCTAGAAAATATTCAAGCTAATACCGACAGCCTGAACTGGAAGATCACGCTAGCATTACTTATTTGTGCCGTGATCATCATAGGTTTAAGCGTCACCATGTTGCACTTTGCGTTTAAGCCGTTGTTGCGTCTAAAAGAGCTGGTTGCTGACCTTTCTCAGGGCAACGGTGATTTAACTCAGCGCTTGAGCGTGGCTTCACAAGACGAAATTGGTCAGATTTCAACATCGATTAACCGTTTCATAGAACAGCTTCAGGGTATGTTTATCGAAGTTTCAAGTTCATCAGAGAAAATTGATTCAGCGGTTAACCATTTAAGCAGCCAGTCTGCATCAAACATGCAGATGCTAAATGCACATACTATTGAAACAGAACAGGTAATTACTGCGATTGACGAAATGAGTGCGACGGCAGGTTCTATCGCGCAAAGTGCAGCAGACGCAGCCAAGCTGACTGAACTAACAAACACTTACGCAGACGAATCCAAACAAACCGTAAACCAAGCTGTGCGCAGCGTTACGGCGCTGGAAGCGGATGTGGCGGAAATGTCGAATACCATCAGCGCAATGAACCAAGACACCAAACAAATTGGTACAGTTCTTCAAGTGATTGGCGACATTGCTGAGCAAACCAACCTGCTCGCATTGAATGCGGCGATTGAAGCGGCGCGTGCGGGTGAGCAAGGTCGTGGTTTTGCGGTTGTTGCCGACGAAGTTCGTGCATTGGCGGCTCGTACTCAACAAAGTACGGCGCAAATTAACGAGATGCTTTCTAAGCTCAATAACACCTCTGAAAATGTGGTGAGCAAGATGGAAACCACACGTAAGAGCTGTGAAGCGACATCGCAAAGCACACACAAAGTGATGGAGTCACTCAACACGGTAACGACTTCAGTCGTGGAAATTAATGATCTGAACACCCTGATGGCAACCTCAGCAGAGCAGCAAAGTCATGTTACTGAAGAAGTTAGCCGTAACATGGCAGCGATTCAGGCATTGATTGGTCAGCTTAATGATAGTGCTGCGGAAACAGACAACATTAGCCGTGAGCTAGGTGGTACATCTAGCGATCTATCGCAGGTTGTTGGGCAGTTTAAAGTCCATTAATAATTTGTTTCAAATGTCATGAAGAGCACCGTTTGGTGCTCTTTTTTTATCCGCTTTTCAATGCCATGTATAGGGTAGGTAATATGATTGTCAGTGTTGTTCTGACCATATTGAGTGAGTTGTTAACACACGTTTAAATTGGCGACGAATCAGCTCAAAAGGAACCAATATGAAACGATACGGGATAATTTCACCATTACTTCTGCTAAGTGCATTAATGTCGACACAGGCGCAGGCCTCAGGCTCACAAGTCGATATAGAGTTAGGCTGTGTTGCGGTAGCGAATAAAGATGTCTCTATTAAAACGGGCGACTGTAATACCAGAAGAGTCGATACGGTCGAAAGAGTGAAAGTAGTAAAAGTGGTGGAAGAGCATCATTACCATGAACATCCAGCGCATGGAAAACACCCGGGCAAGAAGAAAGGTCACAACAAAGAAACGTATATCTTAGTACCGGCGGATAAGCACAAACACTAAAGAACAGGCTAATAAAGCAAAAGGGATGCATCAAGCATCCCTTTTCTGTTTGGTCACTTATAACGATTAAACGTCGTAAGTTGTAGACGCAGTGTCGCCGCCTGTACCAGTCCAGTTAGTGTGGAAGAATTCACCACGTGCACGGTCAGTGCGCTCATAAGTGTGAGCACCGAAGTAGTCACGTTGAGCTTGAAGTAGGTTCGCTGGTAGACGAGCAGTTGTGTAACCGTCTAGGAACGTTAGAGCAGAAGTCATACATGGCATTGGGATACCAGCTTCTAGAGATTTAGAAGCTACTTTACGCCATGCAACTAGGCTACTTTGTAGAATGTTTTTGAAGTACTCATCAGAGCCTAGGAATGCAAGTTCTGGGTTCTTCTCGAATGCATCACGGATATTACCTAGAAATGCAGAGCGGATGATACAACCACCACGCCACATTAGCGCTACGTTACCGTAGTTTAGATCCCAGCCGTTCTCGTTTGATGCTTCGCGCATTAGCATGAAGCCTTGAGCGTAAGAGATGATCTTAGAAGCAAGCAGAGCTTGACGTAGTGCATCAACCCACTCTTGTTTGTCGCCTTCAACTGGAGTAATCACTTTACCGAACAGTTTTTCAGCTTCAACACGTTGGTCTTTCAGTGCCGATAGACAACGAGAGAATACAGACTCAGAGATTAGAGTTAGAGGAATGCCTAGGTCTAGCGCGTTGATACCTGTCCATTTACCTGTACCTTTTTGGCCAGCCGTATCTAGGATTTTCTCAACAAGTGGTTCACCGTCTTCATCTTTGTAGCCAAGGATGTCAGCAGTGATTTCAACTAGGTAGCTGTTTAGCTCAGTCTTGTCCCAATCAGCAAATACAGCTTGCATCTCGTCTGCAGACATACCAAGACCATCTTTCATGAACTGGTAAGCTTCAGTGATTAGCTGCATGTCGCCGTATTCGATACCGTTGTGTACCATCTTAACGAAGTGACCAGCACCGTCGTTACCAACCCAGTCACAACATGGCTCGCCAGCATCAGTTTTTGCAGAGATACCTTGGAAGATTGGCTTAACCGCTTCCCAAGCTTCTGGTGCGCCGCCAGGCATGATTGAAGGTCCGAAACGAGCACCTTCTTCACCACCAGAAACACCAGTACCAATGAAGTGGATACCTTTTTCACGTAGCGCAGCAACGCGACGGTTAGTATCTGGGTAGTTAGTGTTACCGCCATCGATAATGATGTCGCCTTTGTCCAGAAGTGGTACTAGTTGGTCGATGAACGCATCAACAACTGAACCTGCACGAACCATCAGCATCACTTTACGTGGTGTTTCAAGTTTCTCTACTAGCTCTTCTAGAGTGTACGCACCAATGATGTTAGTGCCTTTAGCCGGACCTTCTAGGAACTCGTCAACTTTTGACGCAGTACGGTTGTGAGCAACCACTTTGAAGCCGTGGTCGTTCATGTTTAGGATCAGGTTTTGACCCATAACCGCCAGGCCGATTACACCGATATCACCTTTCATTTGTTTCTCTCCTTCACGCAATCTTTGCTGCTGCGTCTAAATCTAAATACCACTCTGTTTCGCCAGTCTTTGACTGAATTTTTGCTGCTGGATAAGGCAGTTCAGCGGCTGGAGTAGTGTGAATTTCATTAACGATCTCGGTTTTACCTGCACCAAGAACGAGGTAACTAATACGTTTTGCCGCTTCCAAAACTTTCGCTGTTTTCGATACGCGAAGTTGACCAGATTCTGGATGCGTTGCTACTACAGACAGATTTTCATCTGCGTAGTTCGTTACGTTAGGGAACAGCGATGCTGTATGACCATCAGCGCCAACACCAAGCAGGATCCAATCGAAAACAGGAGTGCCATTTTCGCATGGGATAACGTCAGCCATTTCTTTTGCGAAACGTTCAGCTTCTGCTTGTGGCTCATCTTCACCACGAATACGGTGGATGTTTTCTGCTGGAAGGTTTACTTGGCTAAATAGCAGTGTGTTTGCTTCACCGTAGTTGCTTTCTGCATCATCAGGCGCAACACAACGCTCATCACCCCACCAGAAGTGCAGGTTTTGCCATTGAATAGCGTTTGCATAAGGTGCACTCGCGAGTAACTTAAACAGCATTTTTGGTGTGCTACCGCCAGACAGTGAAATATGCACAGGCGTGCCTTGTTCACTGTAGCGCTGCATTTCATTCGCTAGTGATTCAACAACCTGCTCAGCTGTTTGAAAAATTTTTGAATTGATCATAGTTCGCAGTAATCCGTGTCTGTAAGGTTTTTGCATGGGAAACGCCATGCTCTTCCATCATTAATTAGAAGGTCGTCAGACTCTTTTGGTCCCCAAGTACCACATGCGTATCCGTATAGAGACTGTGGATCTTGTTTGAAGTCCAGAATAGGTTGAACGAATTTCCAACAAGCTTCTACTGCATCAGTACGAGCAAACAGCGTTGCGTCACCATTTAATGCATCTAGCAGCAAACGCTCGTAAGCCGTCAGCATCTTCGTTTCTTCTAGAGATGCGTAATGGAAGTTCATAGAAACTTCTTTTGCTTTGAAGCCTGCGCCCGGCTCTTTAAGACCGAAGCTCATTAAGATGCCTTCGTCTGGTTGAATGCGGATGATCAGCTTGTTCTCAGGCGCATTTTTACCAAATACAGGGTGAGGCGTGCGTTTGAAGTGGATAACCACTTCAGTTACACGTGTCGGTAGACGTTTACCACTGCGCACGTAGAAAGGAATGCCATTCCAACGCCAGTTGTTGATAAACATCTTTAATGCTACGTACGTTTCTGTACGAGAATCTTCTGCTACACCTGGTTCATTACGGTAGCTCGGTAAGAACTTACCGCGAACTTCTGATTCGGTATATTGACCAAGTACTAGGTTGTTGCGTAGGTCATCTTCAGACAAAGGCTGAAGGCTTTGTAGAACCTTGTTCACTTCATTACGGATAGAATCCGCGTTGATAGCCGCAGGTGGTTCCATACCAATCATCGCTAACACCTGTAGCAAGTGGTTTTGGAACATGTCACGAACTGCACCAGAGCCGTCGTAGTAACCACCGCGCTCTTCTACACCTAGGAATTCAGCACCAGTGATTTCAACGTAATCAATGAAGTTACGGTTCCAAAGTGGCTCAAACATACCGTTTGCAAAGCGGAACACAAGTAGGTTTTGAACGGTTTCTTTACCTAGGTAGTGGTCAATGCGGTAGATTTGGTGTTCTTTGAAATGGTGGTGAATTTCGATATCCAGTTCTTGCGCTGATTTTAAGTCGTAGCCGAATGGTTTTTCGATAATCAGACGTTTCCAACCATCTTTTTCATCGTTTAAGCCGTGAGCAGCAAGGCAAGAAGGGATCACGCCATAAAGGCTAGGAGGGGTAGCAAGGTAGAACAGGGTGTTACGTTCTTCAAATGCATATTGGTCTGAAAGAGAGTTTAAGCGGTCTTTCAGTTTTACATAATCTTCGACATCCGACGTATTGATGGCTTGATAGTGAATGTATTCACAAAAAGCATCAAGAATCTCTGGTTCGGTTTTCTCTAATTCTTGAAGCGAGCGTTTCAATTTTTCTCGGTAAGAGTCGTCACTGTATTCAGTACGACTTACGCCTAAGATTGCAAAGGATTTTGGCAGTTGGTTGCTTGCAAATAGGTGGTATAAAGCAGGAATCAACTTGCGGTAGGTTAAATCGCCCGAAGCACCAAAAATCACGATGCTGCTGTTTTCAGGTATTAACATCTTCTTTCCCTTAGAAACTAGGTGTGCCCAAAAACCAATAGAGTTATTTGGGAGCTATTTAGCAATGTGCTTACCCTAGCAGCGCAATGCACAAATAAGTAATTGGTTTTGTCTATTTTTGTCATTAGAAAAACCGAAACGCCCTTTGTACTCAATGTCATTATTTTACATTGGACATCGGGACATGGTTGATTTGGTATCAAAATGTGACTTCAAACCAACGCGAGCTCGGTATTGTCTACGACAATTTGACACACATCAACTATTGATCGCGCAATCGATTAACTTTTGTTCGATTTGTAATCATAAATTCATTAATAGCCGATCAAAGAGCCAAATTTTGTGACTCTTTTAACCGGATTAGAATTGTTGTTTCATATACGCTTTCACCGTTTTAATGTGTTCTTCTTTATCGATGTCGCTGTGTTGGAATTTTTCGAGGAACATGTCGGCATACTTCTGGTAAACGTCTTGTTCTAGGAAGAGAAGGTAGAGCTTAGGATCGATATGTCCTGATGTCGCCATTTTGGTCATTATCGAAATGGATTCTTCAATAGTTTTGGCTTGTTTGTATGGGCGGTCATTAGATGTTAACGCTTCAAATACATCGGCAATCGCCATAATTCGCGCCTGAACAGAAAGTTCATCTTCATTTAAGCCTCTAGGGTATCCTTTACCATCCATGCGTTCATGGTGGCCGCCCGCAATATCAGGCACATTTTTGAGATGTTCAGGGTAGGGCAAACGTTGCAACATAGTGATGGTTTGCACTATGTGGTCGTTAATCATAAAGCGTTCTTCGTTGTTTAATGTACCTCCTCGAATGGAGAGGTTATAAAGCTCGCCACGGTTGTACTGATAATCGCCGGGCTGAAGAACAAAAGGTTCCTGCCATGTGTCTTGTGGTTTGTTATTGGCTTCCCATTTAACTTGATGCACTTGTTTATCTGCGATGATGTTTTCCATAACAGGTAAAGGTTGTTTTTCGCCAGCTCGTTGAGCTTCAATCCAAGAAATACCCAACTGATCATCAATGGTTCGTTTCCACTGTTTTTGAGCGATAGATTGCAGACGATCCACATCTTCGTCAGACATGTACTCACCGCCAATATTACATTTGGCTATGAACGCAAAATCGTCGTCTAGCGACTGCTGTGTCTGCACTAAGGTAGCTTTAAGTTGTTCTTTATCACCACCGTCTGCAACGCCTTGCCAGTAGTCGGCTTCTGCCTGAGTTTTTAGCACTTCAAAGCGCATACGAACTTCGTGAATTCGGTCGTAAATGGTCTCCAGTTTGGTCGCTTTATCGACCACATATTCCGGAGTAGTGACTTTACCGCAGTCATGCAACCAAGCAGCTAGATTGAGTTCCTCCCACTGAGGTTTGGTCATTGAGAAATTGCGATAGTAGTGGGTATCTTTGTCAGCGACTTCAGCCAGTATTTTTGTGAGTACTGGTACGCGTTGGCAGTGTCCTCCGGTGTACGGAGACTTGGTATCGATAGCGGATGCGATTAAGGCAACGAACGCATTCAACATGTCTTTTTGTTGTTGAATTTTATCGATGTTGTCCTTGGCGATTTCAGCAAAACTCAGCAATTCGCGCAGGAAGGCGTGTTTGTCATATTGTTCAGAGGTGATAGCTCGCTCGTAACCGAGATTCAGTAAGCCTACCAACTGTCTCTGGCGATTAAGCAGAGGGAAGAAATAGATATCGGAGTTGTACAAATGATCCAGATGCTTACGCAAGATATTGTCATTGCGTGTCAGATGAACAGTTTCCCCTTTGTTTAACTCTGCAAGTAGCCAAGGCGTTCCCGTTACCAAAGTGTTGAGGTCAATCTTAAATGGGATGATGGCGTGATCAGCAACATTGGTGAAGACTTCTTTCTCCGGCGAGTAGGTATAAAGCTGAATGGTCTCAGCTCGAGTGACCAGATAACTTTGATGGGTAATGGTTTTTGCCAAAACACCAAAATCTTGGTTAGAGGCGGTATCGCGCAGTAATCTCAACAAGTCATGTAATGTGTGCTCCATGAGCTCAATGGATTTTGTAAGATTCGATACCTCTTTGATCATACTTTTCGGATAACGCGTTTTCTTAAAATCAAAACGAGTAATGTTGTCCGTTAACTCCATCAAATTGACCAGTGGTCTTGCAAGGCGAGAGGAGATGTACCAGATGGCCGCAAAACAAACGACCATGAGAGCGAAAGCGGCTTGAAGCTGTTTGTTTCGCATTGAAAGTAAACTGGCAATCAGGTCATCTTGTGGCGTTGCATCGGCTAACAATAGATGAATTTGAGGGCTTAGCGCGACTGGAGTGAGCGTAACAGACCACGCGTCTCCATCTCGTTCCACAGTCTCATACAGCGTTGAACTACTGATACGGTTGGCCACTGGCGCGAAGATACTGTCGTTGAGCTTTTGTTGTGTGGTTGCTTCTTCATCGGTCAGGCTTAATGAAGTGTTGTGTTGTGCTAATACTCGGAACTGGTGGTCAAACAGCGCAAGCTTGGCGTTCTGTGAATAACCAATGTGTGATAGCTCTTGAGATAGTGAATCGAGCGTAAAATCTGCGCCCACTACCTTCTTACCATCGGCAGAGCGACGTGACAGTGTGACGCCGGGGGTTTGAAATAGATAAAAGATGTATGGTTCAGTTAAACGGATAACATCATCATTTTCAGCTGAGGTATACCAAGGGCGAGTGCGAGGGTCGAATTGACTGCTCTTTTGTTTGGCGTAGCCAACTTGGACTAGGTTCTGATTAAAGAAAATGTATTCGTTTGTGCCGTCTACTTTGGTGAAGTTAATAAATAGCCGAGCAGTTTTCGGCGCATTGACACGCTCTCTGGAGGGTTGATCAAACAGCGGACGAATAATCGTAAAATCACCCTCTTCATTGCCGAAATAAAGCGCTACTAAACTGGTTTGACGCTCGAAGAGTAATCTCATTGAAGAAAGCCAACGCGCTTGCTCTGAAGGTGGCTCGTTTTCATCGATAAAACTGCTGTACGCCATGAAGTCCAACGTGGACAAAATAGGGGCAATACTTTTCTGAAAGATGGATTCCAGCTTGCGGCTGTTTTCTTGACTTAGCTCCTGAGCACTACCGCTCAGTAATTGTGTTGCATGCTGCGAGCTAATGCCGATAAGCACAGCTCCGACGATGGTCGTTAAAATAAGAAAAAGAGTACTAATGTGAATACTGAGTGAGTAGCGGCGCTTCATGCAGAATCCCTTCAACAAATGGTTGTTTAAGTATTGTCTAACTTAGAAAAGTTGCAAAAAATATAAGCAAAAATACTTATTGAAAATTTCAGGAAATCATTAACTTATTGACCATTCTCTCTGTAATGACTTTGTTTGACTCGCTTATTCTTGAAATGTGAGAAAAGCATGGTGATACCAGCGAAGGGATATTCAATCAGTTTTACTTACACTGTACGGTTGTAGTTAATAGAGGGACTGATACACTGCTCATGTCGCGATGTAAGGAAAGAAATAATGAAACTCGAAGTAGATACCCATACCCACACTTACGCAAGCGGTCACGCATACAGTACCCTGATTGAAAATGCCAAACTGGCTAAGCAAAACAACCTTGCAATGTTCTGTATGACCGACCACGCTGAAACCATGCCCGGAGCTCCACACTACTGGTTCTTTGCGAACCAACGTGTTATCCCTCGCTTCCTTGAAGGTGTGGCGATTATTCGCGGTATTGAGTCCAACATTATGAATGTTGCTGGTGAGGTAGATATTCATCCGACTCTTGATGAAAAACTGGATTGGGTGATTGCGAGTTTCCATGAAGCGGTTTTCAGACCTTCAAGCAAAGAAGAACACACTCAAGCTCTGATCAATGTTATCAAGAGTGGTCGGGTGGATGCCTTGGGTCACTTGGGTAATCCAAACTATAATTTTGATTTTGAAACAGTGATTGCCTGTGCGGTTGAACATAACGTCGCTATTGAAATTAATAACAGCACGCTTAAAGGTCACAGCAGAGTAGGAAGTGTTGATCGCTGCTACCAAATCGCTGAAGTGGCAAAACGATTAGGTGCTTGGATAACCACAGGTAGTGACGCGCATTTTTGTGAAGATGTGGGTGTGCTGACCAAAGCAGAAGAACTTCTTAACAATGTTGGTGTTGATTCCAAGCAAGTAATTACTCATAGTGCACAACAGTTCTTGAGCTTTTTGGCACTTCGCGGAAGAGAGCCGATTGAAGAGTTCTCGGACTGGTATTAATAACAAAAATTATTCTGGCTTGCGGTTAACGCAAGACGAACACGGAAGAGAAAGTAAATGAAAAAACTATTAACGCTTGGCCTAGGGGTGTTGCTCTCAACTCAGCTATTTGCTGCTGATTTTGATCTAAAAGCGACAATGAAGCAGATGAAACAAGCATTTAAGCAAGCAGCACAAGCTGAAACGATTGAAGATATGCAGCAACCTATCATTGATTTAAATGAGCTGGTGGAACAAGCCAAATTAGGTGACTATCCGCCAGAGAAAAAAGACATTTATCTGGAAGGTTTTAATAAGCTGACAGTGACGCTAGAGAAAATTGAATCAGAGCTTCAAGCAGGACAGTTGGAAGCGGCTAAAGCCTCGTTGAAAAATATCGACAGTCTGCGTGAAGAGTACCATGACAAGCGCAATCCAAGTATTTGGGATCGCATATTTGGTTAATCTCTAAAAACTGATAGCACAGAAATTATTTAAGGCAGCCGATGGCTGTCTTTTTCGTTACTAAGACTTCCAACACTCGTAACTCCAAATATCTACCTCAACATCTGAAAGTCAGTCGCTCTATACCAAGCGTCGTGTTGTAAATGATAGTTATTATCGATGTCATTTTTCAATGTGACTGGTATAGTACGCGCCCATAAAATGAATACTTCAAATAATAAAAGTCACAAGTGGTCAGTAGACCTAAGCCTTCATGCACTCATTAGGAGTGTGCAACAGTAAAAAGGAATGCTCATGTTGAGAAACTCAACACCTCCTCAGCCCAAAGCGACTTCACGGGCGAAATCACTCTATTTTATGACTTGGCGCTGGCATTTTTACGCGGGTCTGTTTGTTATCCCATTTATTTTGATTTTGTCTCTTACAGGATTGGTGATGTTGTTTGATGACGAGATTGAACAAGCTCGCTATCAGGAACTACTGATGGTGACGCCACAACATCATGAATTGGCAGTCTCCGCTCAAGTTGCAGCGGTTCAGCAGCGATTTCCAGATTATGCCATTACTCAGTTTATCCATGCGCAGGCTGATAGCGTTGCCAATAAGGTTTCTATTCGTTCTCCAGAGGGCGTTAATCTTTTCGCAACGGTAGATCCCTACACCGGACAAGTACTTGGCACCATCGATAGAAGCGAAAGCTGGTACTCATTGGCTAACGGCATTCACGCCACATTGTTGATTGGCGATTTTGGGGATTACCTAATCGAAATTGCAGCAAGTTTGGGCGTACTGTTACTGGTGACGGGCTTGTACTTGTGGTGGCCGAGAGATAACGCATCCAAAGCGGGGTTCTTGAAGTTAAGAGTGAACCAAGGCACGCGAATTTTTATGCGCGATGTACATGCAAACCTTGGCGGTGTGTTATCGATTGTCTTGCTGTTTTTCCTGATCTCAGGTCTTTCTTGGACAGGGATTTGGGGAAAAACACTGGTTCAAGCTTGGAACACATTCCCGACTTACTATACGTGGGGAGAAAAGCCAGAGTCGACATTAACGCATGCGAGTCTTAACCATGGTAACGAAGAAGAGATGCCGTGGAACTTAGAGCTTGCACCAATGCCAGAGTCTAATGCAGCGCATGATCATTCTGCAATGGATATGGCAATGCCAGAGATGTCTCATGGTTCAATAAGTGTTGACAAGATTGTTGCTAAAGCAGAACAGCTTGGTTTCACCCAATACCGTATCTATTTCCCGAAAGGAGATAAGGGCGTTTACACTGTGGCTGCTAACACCATGGCTGGTGATATTACTGATCCGAGAAATGATCGTACTTCCCATTTTGACCAGTACTCCGGTAAGTTACTTGTGGACGTCACTTGGGCGGATTACAACTTGTATGCTAAAGCGATGGCAGCGGGCGTTTCTTTGCATCAAGGTGATCTCAGTTCGCTTAATAAAGGGTTAAACGTGTTCTTTTGTATCGCCTTTATTGCGATATCTATTACAGGTGTTGTGATGTGGTGGATTCGTCGACCTTCAGGAAAAGCAGCGTTGGGTGTGCCACCTCGTTTCGCAACCAATGGCATTTGGAAAGCTGGTTTAGTAACTTTGGTTGCTTTAGCGATTCTCTTCCCGTTAGGAGGCATTACTATCATTGCAACTTTGATTCTTGATTGGTTGCTGTTTAGCCGAGTTGAGAAGCTACGTTTAGCACTGCGTTAAGTTGCTAAACCAAAAATCTAAACAATAAAAAAGGTCAGAGTGTTCTGACCTTTTTTACTTTTAAAACGCGTTTTTACAGCATGACAAGGCTGGCTGTACCTAAGAATGCAAAGAATCCAACCACATCAGTCACCGTGGTCAAAATTACCGAACCCGCTAGTGCTGGGTCTAATTCAAACTTGTCGAGAATAATCGGAATAAGCACACCGAAAAACGCCGCAGTGACGATGTTTACCACAATCGCCAATGCGATGGTTCCACCAATAAGCGGTGACTGGAACCATAACGCCGCAATTGCGCCGATGATCAACGCCCACAGCAATCCATTAATCGATCCGATTCCCACTTCATTCTTGAGTAAGGCGAGACGGTTACCGACGGTGATCTGATTCAGTGCCATTGCTCGAACCATCAGTGTCAGAGTTTGGCTTCCTGCGATCCCACCCATTGAAGCAACGATAGGCATCAATACTGCTAATGCCACCACTTCTGAGATAACATTTTCGAACATACCAATCGTGATTGAAGCTAATATTGCGGTAACTAAGTTGATGCCTAGCCATACCCCACGGCGCTTAGAGCTTCGTACAATAGGAGCAAAAAGGTCATCGCCTTCGTCCATACCTGTACCTGCCATCAGGCGAGCTTCGTAAATTTCCCGTTGCGTACCTAAAGCAAATTGCCAGTTGATAACACCCACTAAAGTTCCGTCATCGTTCACGACAGGCACTAGTGATAATGTGGCGTGTTCAAGCGCTTCTACACCTTCAGAAAGTGTAAGGTGTGCATTGATAATGGAAGCGTCTTCCAGTACGAGTGTTTTGATTCGATCTGCATTGTCAGCGAGTAAAATATCCGTATAGCTCACCACACCGATAAATTTTTTCTTCTTGTTAATCAGAAAAATGTACTGCGGTGATTCGTAGTGATACTTCTCCAGTAGCATCTTTGCGCGAGCAACAGTAATGCTGAAAGGAAGGGTATATACCTTTCTGTCTGCCCAGTGACCAATTTCGTCATCACCAAACTCGTTTGCTTGGTCATACAGCTCCAGTTCGTCGCGACTGATTAAGCGCAGCGCTTCCGTAACAATCTCATCGGGAAGAGAGTCTTCCCATTCGATAAGAGATAAGTTGTCCAGCTTTGCAAGTGTGAGTTTTAACTCTATTTCTGAAAGACTTTTGATAACCGAAATACGTACGTCCGCACGCATCTCAGTTAACACGTCAATATGCATTTCCAGTGGCAAGCTTCGCCACATTCTGACACGTTGCTCGACAGGGAATGCTTCGAGAATAAGAGCAACAGAGCCTGAATCTAAAACGTTTTCAACCAATTCACTTAAAAGGCTAATTTGCTGCTGGTCATCATCTGCTTTTGCCAGCATTTCAATGTGTTGTGCTAAGTCTTGATATTCGCTCAACGTGTAACTCCGATTAGCCAAGGTTGTACAAAGTGCTATGCATGCCGTGGTAGTTTAAATGGCAATGCATTGTTCGGACGGGCTTTTGTATTATAGATAAGTCTGTTTATCCCGCCTTTTTCTAGTCGGCTTAACTTAACACATTCTTATGTAAGGTATATCTACTTTCGTGCTCGTGATGGAAAAACTTAAGCTATTGTTACCATAGCGTTTCAATTTGTTGTGATGTGTAAGGCTGGCATTATAAAAATTTTTATTTGACGATATTTTTATAAGTCTACTTTATTGTCGAATGTTAAGGCGAATTGATACTTTTGTAATCACCTTGAAACCATTGTCACAAAAGGATTTTTTGTGAGAGATAAGGTTTAACAGGCTTCACAGTTTTTGAATAAAACGAAACAATAAAAGTTTGTCTTAACGACAAATTATTATAATTAGACACACCCTCTGTTTTGTCCGATAAAGCGCGTGACATTTAGGGTGTCAGGTGTGGCTCTCGAAGCCACTTCATTCTCTCTTAGTGTGTGAGATTAAATGTGGAACAATCATCTAAATTAGATCGCGTACGTGCTGATTATAACGTTCATTATTGGAGCCAAGGTTTCTTCGGAATCGATAACCATGGTGAAGTCTATGTGTCACCAAGGAAAGATGGCCAATATCAAACGCAATTGAGTTCAATTGTGAGTCAGCTAGAAACACGCGGTTTGAATTTACCGGTGCTTGTTCGTTTTCCTCAAATCCTGCATCAACGTGTTCACAACATTTGTGACGCATTCAATCAGGCAATTGAAGAATACGATTACCCAAACAAATACCTGCTGGTTTACCCAATCAAGGTTAACCAACAGCGTGAAGTTGTTGATGAAATTCTAGCGAGCCAAGCTCAGCTAGAGACTAAACAACTGGGTTTGGAAGCGGGCAGTAAGCCAGAATTATTAGCAGTACTTGCAATGGCGCAACAAGCAAGTTCTGTCATCGTATGTAACGGTTATAAAGACCGTGAGTACATGCGTCTTGCGCTGATCGGCGAAAAGCTTGGTCACAAAGTATTTATCGTACTAGAAAAGCTTTCTGAGCTTGATTTAGTACTAAAAGAAGCAAAAAGCTTAGGTGTTAAACCTCGCTTAGGTATCCGTATTCGTCTTGCATCACAAGGTGCGGGTAAATGGCAATCAAGTGGCGGTGAAAAATCTAAGTTCGGTTTGGCAGCAGCTCAAGTGCTATCTGTTATTGAACGTTTGAAAGCAGAAGATCAACTTGATGCGCTACAACTTGTGCATTTCCACTTAGGTTCGCAAATGGCGAACATTCGCGACGTGCGTAACGGTGTAAACGAGTCTGCTCGTTTCTACTGTGAACTTCGTGAATTGGGTGCAGGCATTCAGTACTTTGACGTGGGTGGCGGTTTGGCTGTCGACTACGACGGTACTCGTAGCCAGTCTTCAAACTCAATGAACTATGGTTTGGCTGAGTATGCTCGCAACATTGTGAGCACTGTGAGTGATGTATGTAACTTATACAATCAACCAAAGCCAACCATTATTTCGGAATCAGGTCGTTCGGTGACTGCGCACCACGCAGTGCTGATTACCAACGTAATTGGTACAGAAGGTTACACTCCTGAAGCGATTGTTGAGCCAGAAGCGGATGCACCTACGCTACTACAGAACATGTGGCGTAGTTGGGAAACGTTAAATGATGATACTGACGCGCGTGCGCTGATCGAAATTTATAACGATACGCAAAGTGATCTCAATGAAGCACATACTCTGTTCTCAACAGGTGTAATTAACCTGCAACACCGTGCTTGGGTAGAACAGCTTTCGCTACGTATTTATCATGAACTACGCATGAAAATGAGTGCGAAAAACCGTTTCCACCGTCCGATTTTGGACCAGTTGCAAGACCGTTTAGCAGACAAGTTCTTCGTCAACTTCTCACTGTTCCAATCGTTACCAGATGCATGGGGTATCGATCAGGTGTTCCCAGTTCTGCCTCTGTCTAACTTGCAGAATGTGGAAGATCGTCGTGCGGTGATGTTGGATATTACTTGTGACTCAGACGGTGCGGTTGAGCAATACGTTGAAGGTCAGGGCATTGAAACAACGCTGCCTGTACCTGCATGGTCAAAAGATACGTCTTACCTAATGGGCTTTTTCCTAGTGGGTGCATACCAAGAGATCCTTGGTGATATGCATAACCTGTTTGGTGATACTCACAGTGCTGTAGTGAACATTACAGACGAAGGCGAATCAGAGATCACTTTCATCAATGAAGGTGACACTGTTGAAGATATGATGCGTTACGTGCATATCGACGTAGACGCAATTAGAGCTAACTATCGCCAGTTGGTGTCTCAGCGTGTTGCTGACCACGAGCAGCAAGATGTGTTAGCTGAATTAGAGCATGGTTTAAATGGTTATACCTATTTGGAGGATTTTTAAATGAATGATTTGTTTACTAAAACGGATTATTCATTGTATTCAAATGCAATGACGTTCCTTCGCCAGCCGTACCAGAGAGATCCGCTAGAATCGGATGCTGATGTTGTGGTGTTAGGCGTGCCTTTGGATATGGCGACTTCTGGTCGACCTGGTGCCCGTATGGGACCAGACGCGATTCGTCGCGCCTCGGTTAACCTCGCGTGGGAAGGCAAAAAATTCCCATGGGATTTTAATCTGTTCAAACGTATTAAATTAGTAGATGCAGGTGACTTAGTATTTGACTGTGGTGATGCGGAAGACTTCACCTATCGCCTAGAAGCGGCGACCAGTGAAATTCTGAAAAGTGGCAAAACTATGTTGGCATTGGGTGGTGATCACTTCATCACTCTTCCAATCCTACGTGCTTATGCGAAACACTACGGTGAAATGGCATTGATTCACTTTGATGCTCACACTGACACTTATGCTAACGGCAGTGCGTATGACCACGGTACTATGTTCTATCATGCGCCGAAAGAGGGTTTGATCTCTGCTCGTCACTCAGTTCAAGTAGGTATTCGTACTGAGTACAAACAGGAAGGTCACGGCTTCAATGTTATCAACGCGATGCAAGCAAACGATATGTCTGCGGACGAAATCGTAGAGCAAATTCGTGGAATCGTTGGCGACAAGCCAGTGTACTTAACATTCGATATTGACTGTTTAGACCCAGCATTTGCGCCGGGTACTGGTACACCTGTATGTGGTGGCTTAACCTCAGACAAAATTCTGAAGATTATCCGCGCACTGAAAGGTATCAACCTGATCGGTATGGACGTGGTAGAAGTTTCACCACCTTACGACCAAAGTGATCTGACTTCACTTGCAGGTGCGACGATTGCTCTAGAGCTACTTTACGTTTGGGCTTCAAATCCAGAGCGTGAATAAATCTAGTTCAGTGGTACAGCTAATGTACTCACTTAGCTAAAGCACTAGCAAAAAATACTGAAGCCGAGGGATGTGATTCTCTCGGC
>NZ_JBMMKS010000026.1:0-35369 GCF_058630515.1 Vibrio sp. HM8-C | reverse complement strand
CTATGAAGCTTTTGAGCGTATCGGCGAATTAGCCAATAGCATCAAGTTCAGTCAGTACTTCTTCTGCCCAATCAATCCAAGCCTGACGAAGTAACAGGTTACGACGCAGAGTTAAACGCTCTAAACGCTGCTGTTTATCTAAAACTGCAGGTGTTGCGTAGTAGGCTGCTTCAATTTCCTGATAGTGTGCAACTAGTTTGCGAGACTCTTCAATCAGCTCACCTAGTTGGTTTCTAAAAGGTGTTGATGGTTGAACAGAGCAAGCAATCAGTTTAGCGCTGAACTCATCACGTACCGTTGGGTGAGCAGTTGGTTGGTCGAACCATTCACCTAACGCACTACGGCCTGAATCTGTAATTGAATAGACTTTTCTATCAGGTTTACCTTCTTGCGGTTCTAAAACACACGTAACCAAACCCTGTTGGCCCATTTTGTTTAGTTCGCGGTAAACTTGTTGATGGCTGGCTTTCCAGAAGTAACCAATACTTGCTGAAAATTCTTTAGTGATGTCGTATCCCGTCGCATCACGTGTGCTTAAAACAGTGAGAATTACGTGTGGTAATGACATGTCTTTATTATCCAAATTGGTTAAGTAAGTAAAAAATTGCTTAACTATCATTTGTGCTTCTAATGGCACGCGTTTTTTAAAAAACTGAATGGTTAGAAAACTTAAGCAAAATCAGCACAAATGTGCTTTTCATGTCACCTTAAAGCCGTTTATCACCTAGAGGTAGTTATGCGTTTGCATACCTCGCTACGATCTCTTTTTATAAGTGTAGGTATCGTAGAGGTGCAGTAGTATATCTAAATAATAAGCATAAAGTAGAATACGAGGATAATTTGACTCAAAAAACTGATATTATTCTCAATAAAAATTATAGGCAAAATAAAAGGCCGCATAGTTGCGACCTTTTGGTGTGATTACAATATATAATATTGTCAATTAGCCTGTGTTACGCATACCTGCTGCGATACCAGCAATCGTCACCATCAACGCTTCTTCCAGTTCGGTAGCTGGCGTTTCAGATTGGCGAGTACGGTACAGCAATTCTGCTTGTAGCATGTTCAACGGTTCTACGTAGATATTACGTAGACGAATAGATTCCTGACCCCAAGGATCACTTTGCATCAGGTTCTCGTTGTTCTCAACATTCAGAACAGTCTTAATGTCTTTCTGAAGCTGTTCACGCAGACGTTGGCCCAATGGACGTAACTTCTCATCAACCAGACGCTCATCGTAGTAGCGAGCCAAATCAACGCTACACTTGGTGTACACCATCTCAAGCATACCAAGGCGAGTAGAGAAGAATGGCCATTGGCGGCACATCTCTTCAAGCAGTGCTTGATGACCTTTATCGATAGAGTACTGAATAGCTTCGCCCGCACCTAACCAAGCTGGAAGCATCAAACGGTTTTGACTCCAAGAGAAGATCCAAGGAATCGCACGTAAGCTTTCAACGCCGCCATTCGGGTTACGTTTTGCTGGGCGAGAGCCTAGTGGCAATTTACCCAGTTCAAGTTCTGGCGTAGCTTGACGGAAATAAGGAACAAAATCAGGCTCACCACGAACCACATGACGATAAGCTTCACAAGAAACTTCTGATAGTGCGTCCATCAGTTCACGCCATTCTTGTTTTGGCTCTGGTGGTGGTAGCAAGTTCGCTTCTAGAATCGCACTTGCGTACATATCAAAGCTGTTTACTGCGATTTCAGGTAAACCCAGCTTAAAGCGGATCATCTCACCTTGCTCAGTAACTCGAAGGCCGCCTTTAAGACTCTTCGGTGGCTGAGATAGCAGTGCCGCATGAGCAGGGGCACCACCACGACCGATTGTACCGCCGCGACCATGGAACAAGGTCAGTTCAATACCTTCTTGTTCACATACTTTTACCAGTGAGTCCATTGCGCGGTATTGAGCCCAACCCGCAGACATTACACCTGCATCTTTTGCTGAGTCAGAGTAACCGATCATTACCATTTGATGGTTTTGGATGAAACCACGGTATAGGTCGATGCTCATTAGCTGCTTGATAACGTCTTCAGCATTGTTCAAGTCATCTAATGTTTCGAACAGTGGACATACATCCATACGGTAAGGACAGCCTGCTTCTTGAAGCAGTAGATGCACTGCCAGTACATCAGACGCTGTACGAGCCATAGAAATAACGTAAGCACCGAACGCAGCCCGAGGCTGTGCGGCAATGATCTTACAGGTATCAAGAACCTCTTTGACTGGCTCAGAAGGTTCCCAATCACGAGGAAGAAGAGGGCGCTTAGAGCTTAACTCATTGGTTAAGAATGAAATCTTGTCTTGCTCGCTCCAGTGGTTGTAATCACCTATGCCTAGGTAGCGAGTGAGCTCTGATAGCACATCCGCATGGCGAGTACTTTCTTGGCGAATATCAAGACGAACTAGGTGAACACCGAATGCTTTAATTCGGCGTAGAGTATCTAATAGTGAACCATCAGCAATGACACCCATACCGCATTCGTGCAAAGACTTATAACAAGCGAACAGTGGATCCCAAAGTTGGCTGATATCACGCAGCGGAGCTTTAACGGCTAGCTTTTGACCGTGAATTTTCGCGTCCAGAATCTCTAGTGTTTCTTGAAGTAGCGAACGAATGCCTTTAAGGATTGCACGGTATGGTTCGTGTTCGTTTTCACCCGCAAGCTGACGCAGTTCATCACTGCACTTCGTCATTGATAGCTCGCTGACTAGCTCGTTAATGTCACCTAAGTACAGGTCAGCCGCTTTCCAACGAGAAAGCAGTAGCACTTCGCGAGTAATGGTGTGAGTCACAAATGGGTTACCGTCACGGTCACCACCCATCCATGATGAGAAATGAACAGGGCGAGCATCTAGTGGCAGACCTTCACCTAAGTACTCTTTTGCACGTTCATTTAGATCACGTAGGAATTCTGGTACCGCTTGCCACAGCGAGTTTTCTACCACTGCGAAGCCCCATTTCGCTTCGTCTAGTGGTGTTGGACGTTGCTGACGAATAACGTCTGAATGCCAGCTTTGAGCAATCAACTGTTCTAGACGACGCTCAGTTTTACGGCGTTCTTTAGAAGAAAGTTCAGTTAACTCTAGGCGAGACAGGCACTCATTTATTTTCACCAACTTGTTGATCATCGTACGACGAGTGATTTCAGTTGGGTGAGCCGTTAATACAAGCTCTATATTAAGTTCTCTAAGTGCCTGAGCCGTATCGAGCTTACTAATTGAATTCTGGCTGAGTTTGGAAAACAGAGCGTGAATCGCATCTGGTTCGCACACGTTCTCTTCACAATGACGTGAAATGGTGTGGTATTGCTCAGCAATATTGGTCAAATTCAAAAATTGGTTAAAAGCGCGAGCAACTGGAGTCAGTTGATCGTTTGGAAGGCTTTTTATCTCTTCAATAAGTAGATTCCGGTCTGCTTGATTACCTGCCATTGCAGATTTTGAAAGCTTACGGATGGTTTCTACTTTCTCTAAAATAACGTCGCCATCTGCATCTTGAATGGTCTTACCCAGAAGATGTCCGAGCATGCTCACGTTACTTTTGAGTGCAGAGTATTTCTCGTTCATTGTCATCCTGCCTTGTAAAAAAATTACATCCTGTGTTTTTTGTTAGAAGGACAATTTATCGAAGATTGCCCAGTCTAGTCAAATGATGCTGGTGATATCTTTGCTAGTTTTTACTCTATTGTATGCAATGTAAGTTTGCTCAATTTAGGGTATTTGTTGGAAATTTCTTACAAAACAACAAGACGTTTATCACATTGTTATGAATGTGGTTCGTCTTGTTGTTTGTTAGTTAAAAACGGCAATTAGAAGCAATATTTGTACATTGCTTTAGAAAGGACATTGATAGTCGGGTCGATAAACTCGAAGGCCAAAAATTCATCAGGTTGGTGAGCTTGGTCGATGGATCCCGGACCCATTACCAGTGTCGGACATAACTCTTGTAGGAATGGCGCTTCGGTACAATAGTTAACCGTTTGTGCTTCAACACCGGTGATTTCGCTGATCCCTGCAATAAAAGGATGGTCATGCTCACATTCGTACCCCGGAATTGCGTCATGCAGTGGTTCAATCTCAATTCTTCCCGGCCATTTTTCTTGTACTTGAGTCAGCGCACTGCGCAGCATGTTGTCTAGGCCATCCAAACTGATGCCAGGGAGTGGGCGAACATCATAGTGAAGTTCACAACAACCACAGATACGGTTTGGACTGTCACCACCGTGGATATGCCCTAGGTTTAAGGTTGGACTTGGAATATCAAAACCGGGATGGTGATACTCTTTCACTAACTTGTCGCGTAGTTGCATTAGAGCGAAGAGCACTTCGTACATGATCTCTATGGCGTTGACTCCCAATGCCGGATTTGAAGAGTGGCCTGATTTACCCGTCACTCTTATTGCATTGGCTACGTGACCTTTATGTCCACGGACAGGCACTAAGCTGGTTGGCTCACCGATAATGCAGTAATCCGGTTTGAATGGTGTGTTCTGTGTGAAGTGACGAGCGCCGAGCATCGTGGTCTCTTCATCACAAGTCGCCAATATATAAAGAGGCTTTTTCTGTTTACTCCAGTCAACTTTCTTCACAGCTTCTAGAATAAAAGCAAAGAAGCCTTTCATGTCCGCTGTGCCTAAACCATAGAAGCGGTTGTTTGCTTCAGTTAGCGCATGTGGGTTGTAGTTCCAACGACCCTCATCGAAAGGAACTGTATCGCTGTGGCCTGATAATAATAAGCCACCTTCGCCTTCGCCTTTTTTAGCAATGAGGTTTTGTTTACCTGGAGCGACTTGAACCACGTCCACTTGAAAGCCCAAAGCGCTGCACCAATCGGCCAATTTGGCGATAACTTTCTCGTTGCCTTCATCCCAACGACTATCGGTGGAGCTGATGGATGAGGTTGAAATAAGACCTTCATAAACCTCAAGGAAACTTGGCAATTGCATATATTATTTGCTCCTACTATTGACAGAATTACGTTGAAACTGTAAAACACATATTAAATCACTTTTAGTGAATAAAAAACCGATAAAAGTGCTGATTTTAAATATTTATAGTCACTTTTAATTGTCGATTTTTTACTCGATTTAGGACGTTTTGAGATGTTAAAAACCACCATCATCGGCGCAAGCGGTTATACCGGAGCAGAATTGGCTCTTATGGTGCACAAACACCCTGAGCTCACGCTATCAGGTTTATACGTTTCAGCCAACAGCGCTGATGCAGGAAAGTCAATTGGTCAGCTACACGGTAAGCTAGCAGGTTTACTCGATCTGCCTGTGCAACCTCTTGTTGATGTAGAAAAAACTGCACAAGAGTGTGACGTAGTGTTTCTGGCAACGGCACACGAAGTGAGCCACGACATTGCACCGATATTTCTTGCGAATGGTTGTCAGGTGTTTGACCTTTCAGGTGCTTACCGTGTGGATGGTGAAAGTTTCTATACTCAGTACTATGGCTTTGAACATCAGCATGCTGATTGGTTAAAAAAAGCCGCTTATGGTTTAGCTGAGTGGAATCTAGATAACATCAAGCAAAGTCAGTTAATTGCAGTAGCTGGTTGTTACCCAACCGCTTCACAATTGGCGATTAAGCCTTTAATTGAAAGTGATTTATTAGATTTACAGCAGTGGCCAGTGATCAATGCGACTAGCGGTGTATCAGGTGCAGGTCGCAAAGCGACACTAACTAATAGCTTCTGTGAAGTGAGTTTGCAGCCTTACGGCGTGTTTAATCACCGCCATCAACCTGAAATTGCCACTCATCTTGGGCGTGAAGTGATATTCACACCTCATTTAGGTAATTTCAAACGCGGTATCTTAGCCACTATCACTATGAAGTTGGCGCAAGGTGTAACGGCTGAACAAGTGAAGCAAGCATTCACGCAAGCTTACCAAGGCAAACCTGCTGTTCGTCTATGCTTGGATTCATTACCACGTATCCAAGACGTTGAATTTACTCCGTTCTGCGATATCGGTTGGAAAGTGCAGGGCGAGCATGTGATTGTTGTTTCAGCAATCGACAATTTATTAAAAGGTGCATCGAGTCAAGCGATGCAGTGTTTAAACATTCACTACGGTTTCGATGAGCTAACAGCTCTGGTGTAAGGGTTATATATGACGGATACAAAACTAGATCCATTGGTGATTAAGTTAGGCGGCGCAGCTCTGTCTTGTTCAGAGACGCTAAGTAAGCTTTTTAGCGCAATCGCACAGTATCAAGCCCAAGCTCAACGACGAATTGTTATCGTCCATGGTGGCGGTTACCTTGTGGATGAATTGATGGCGAAGTTGCAGCTACCAACTGTTAAAAAAGACGGTTTACGTGTAACGCCTTATGACCAAATTGGTGTGATTGCTGGCGCGTTAGCAGGTACTGCGAATAAGATGCTTCAAGGTCAGGCAATTAAAGATGGCTTAAACGCGGTCGGTTTATGTCTGGCAGATGGCGGTTTATGTGTGGTTGAAGAGCTTGACCCAGAATTGGGTGCGGTAGGTAAATCAACTGCGGGTGACGGAACCGTCACTAAGCTTCTACTTGAAGCTGGCGTTGTGCCAATTATCAGCTCTATCGGTTTGACAAAAGACGGTCAAATGATGAATGTGAATGCTGACCAAGCTGCAGTATCTGTGGCGAGTGCATTGGATGCCGAGTTAGTTCTACTTTCAGATGTGAGTGGCGTTTTGGACGGTAAAGGTCATCTAATTCCATCACTTGATGAATCAAAGGCAAAAAGCCTGATTGAAGGAAAAGTGATTACCGATGGCATGATCGTAAAAGTGAATGCAGCGTTGGATGCGGCGAAAGAACTTGGTCGTCCTATTGAAGTGGCGACATGGCGTTATCCTGAAAAACTTGCCAAGTTATTCGCAGGTGAAAGCATCGGTACTCAGTTTTTGCCTCAATAGTGAATTAGAAATAGTGATTTAGAAATGGCTGTTTCAACCCACAACAGCCACTTTAAGAACAGTTAAACATACGAATTTAAAGGAATCCTGAGCCCTGACCGCCAAGTGCAGAGCCAGATATTTGGAGATATAAAATGAGCAAAGTTCAAGTCAAAAAAGTTGTCGTAGCCTACTCTGGCGGTCTAGATACATCAGTAATCATTCCATGGTTGAAAGAGAACTACGAGTGTGAAGTAGTGGCATTCGTTGCTGATGTTGGCCAAGGTGCAGAAGAGCTTGTTGGTATTGAAGAAAAAGCTATCGCTTCTGGTGCTTCAGAGTGTTACGTGGTTGACCTGAAAGAAGAATTGGTAAAAGAGTACATCTACCCAACACTAAAAACTGGTGCGTACTACGAAGGTAAATACCTTCTAGGTACTTCTATGGCTCGTCCTGTTATTGCGAAAGCACAAGTAGAAATCGCTCGTAAAGTGGGTGCGGATGCACTGGCTCACGGCTGTACAGGTAAAGGTAATGACCAAGTTCGTTTCGAAGGTGCATTTGCAGCGTTAGCACCAGATCTACATGTTATCGCTCCTTGGCGTGAATGGGATCTAGTGAGCCGTGAAGAGTGTCTGGACTACCTAGCTGCACGTAACATCCCATGTGCTGCGTCTTTGACTAAAATCTACTCTCGTGATGCGAACGCATGGCACATCTCAACAGAAGGTGGCGTGTTGGAAAGCACTTGGAATGCACCAAACGCGGATTGCTGGGCGTGGACTGTTGACCCAGAACAAGCACCAAACGAAGCTGAATACGTCACTCTAAAAGTGAGCAAAGGCGAAGTGGTTGCAGTAGATGGTAAAGAGCTCTCTCCATACCAAGCACTTGTTGCACTCAATGAGAAAGGTGTAAAACATGGTATCGGTCGTATCGATATCGTTGAAAACCGTCTAGTAGGCATGAAGTCTCGTGGTTGTTACGAAACTCCGGGGGGCACTATCATGATGGAAGCGCTACGTGCAGTTGAACAACTTGTTCTAGACAAAGCTTCTTTTGAGTTCCGTGAAGAAATCGGTATCAAAGCTTCTCACCTAGTGTATGACGGTCGTTGGTTCACTCCACTACGTAAGTCAGTATTTGCTGCTGCTGATGCACTAGCTGAAGACATTAACGGTGAGGTGGTTATCAAGCTTTACAAAGGCCAAGCAACAGCAACACAAAAACGTTCTGAAAACAGCCTGTACTCAGAAGAGTTCGCAACTTTCGGTGCAGACGAAGTTTACGACCAAAGCCATGCTGGCGGCTTCATCCGTCTTTACTCTTTGGCTAGCCGTATCAGAGCGCTAAACGAAGCGAAAAAGTAATATCAAAGCTCTCCCCAAGAGAGCTTAAGTAAACATAATAAAAAAATATAAGGATCGCAGATGCGCGATCCTTATTTATAACTTATAAACACTGGCAGAAATGAAGTATTCTTTGGTGCATTAGCCAAGGAATTAGATGCAGGAGAAGCACAATGGCATTATGGGGCGGAAGATTTACCCAAGCAGCAGATACGAGATTCAAAGAGTTTAATGATTCATTACGCTTTGACTACCGATTGGCTGAGCAAGACATTGTGGGTTCTATTGCATGGTCTAAAGCATTGCTTTCTGTAAACGTACTGAGTGAAGACGAACAGCAAAAACTTGAGTTAGCTTTGAATGAACTTAAGTTGGAAGTAATGGAAGACCCAGAACAAATTCTACGTTCGGATGCTGAAGATATCCACTCATGGGTTGAGCAGCAACTGATCAGCAAAGTCGGTGATTTAGGTAAAAAACTTCACACTGGCCGTTCTCGTAACGACCAAGTAGCGACTGACCTTAAGCTTTGGTGTCGTCAGCAAGGTCAACAGTTGCTTATTGCGCTTGACCGTCTACAAAGCAAAATGGTTTCAGTGGCAAGAGAGCATCAAGGCACCGTGTTGCCGGGCTATACTCACTTGCAACGTGCTCAGCCTGTGACTTTTGCTCACTGGTGTTTAGCTTATGTTGAGATGTTTGAGCGTGACTATTCTCGTGTCAGTGATGCGATTAGACGTCTTGATACTTGTCCTCTAGGCTCTGGCGCTCTGGCTGGTACTGCGTATCCAATGGATCGTGAAAAGCTGGCACACAACCTTGGTTTCCGTCGCGCAACACGCAACTCTCTTGATTCCGTATCAGACAGAGACCACGTGATGGAGCTGATGTCTGTCGCCTCTATCTCTATGCTGCATCTTTCTCGTCTGGCTGAAGATATGATTTTCTACAACTCAGGTGAGTCTGGTTTTATTGAGTTAGCTGATACTGTGACGTCTGGTTCTTCATTGATGCCACAAAAGAAAAACCCAGATGCACTTGAGCTTATTCGCGGTAAAACTGGACGCGTTTATGGCTCATTAGCTGGCATGATGATGACAGTTAAAGCTCTACCACTGGCATACAACAAAGATATGCAAGAAGACAAAGAAGGTCTGTTTGACGCTTTGGATACTTGGAATGATTGTATGGAAATGGCGGCGCTGTGTTTTGAAGGCATCAAGGTGAACGGTGAACGTACACTGGAAGCGGCGAAACAAGGCTATGCTAACTCTACTGAACTGGCTGATTACCTAGTAGCGAAAGGCATTCCATTCCGTGAAGCTCACCATATTGTGGGTGTGGCCGTGGTTGGTGCAATTGCCAAAGGCTGTGCGTTGGAAGAGTTAACGCTAGAAGAGTTAAAAACTTTCTCTTCAGTGATTGAAGATGACGTTTACGCGATTCTGACTATTGAGTCTTGTTTGGAAAAACGTAGTGCTCTTGGTGGCGTAGCGCCTCATCAGGTCGCTTATGCAGTTGAACAGGCGGAATTACGTTTATCTAAACGTGATGCGACCTCTGTGAAAGTACGTCCTGCTCGCTTAACAGATATTGAAGCGCTAGAAGGTATGGTGACGTACTGGGCGAACATGGGTGAAAACCTACCACGCTCTCGTAACGAAATTGTCCGCGATATCGGTTCATTTGCTGTCGCTGAACATAACGGAGAAATCACAGGCTGTGCTTCTCTCTATGTTTACGATTCTGGCTTAGCGGAAATTCGCTCACTAGGCGTTGAAGCCGGTTGGCAAGGTCAAGGACAAGGCACGGCAATTGTTCAATATTTGGTGAACAAAGCGCGTCAGATGGCAATAAAGAAAGTGTTCGTACTGACTCGTACCCCTGAGTTCTTTATGAAGCTAGACTTTATTCCAACATCTAAAACTCTGTTGCCTGAGAAAGTTCTCAAAGATTGTGAGAAGTGCCCTCGTCAACATGCCTGTGATGAAGTTGCGTTAGAGGTAAATGTCTCTGAGCAATTAATTACTAAGATGAAAGTTGCATAACGCGTTGAATTTAAAGTAAGGAAAAAAGATCAAAAAAAGATCGAAATTTTCCGGAACCAAAAAGAAAAAGCACGGTCTACTTTAATACCACTGCTTTTTCTTAGAAGAATCTAAGAGAGCCCTAAGACAGATATTGTTTTTAGGGCTTTTTCTTTTTTAAGGCTTTTCATTTTTAGGAGATGGTTTTTCTTCTCCCTGACGCTTGCGCCAAGGAAGAATGACGTACTTCATCCATAAGTGTAAAAATAGAAGCGTATTAAAAGCGAACCCCGCAACGATCAAAGCGATCGACTCAATGCTGCGTGGATCCTGTTTAAAGAAGAAAAACCATATTACCCAGCACACGACCGACAAAACGGTCA
This sequence comes from Vibrio sp. HM8-C, assembly GCF_058630515.1. Classification (NCBI taxonomy): domain Bacteria; kingdom Pseudomonadati; phylum Pseudomonadota; class Gammaproteobacteria; order Vibrionales; family Vibrionaceae; genus Vibrio; species Vibrio sp. HM8-C. Next base: position 24,713 of record NZ_JBMMKS010000026.1, on the reverse strand, counting down.
GTTGATCCATACAACGTTGACATGTGCCTATCTTCTTCCAAAACCAATTTTGTTGGCAGTTATTGCAAGCCATGGTGCTTTACCAGTTTTTATAAGTACTGCATGAATTCTAACGCTGTTCTTAATAAAAATGGACTATTTAACTTGCAGTTAATGAGTCAGTTTTTGCATCACACTATGTAGATTTAGTGTTCCGTCACAGTGCATCTTTACTCGATTTAGGACGCCTTGATCCCAATTAATCCCGGCAGGGTGGTATTCCCATTTCACAAAAGCAACATTTGGGTTTTCACAATAGGTTGAAGCTTGATGAGCCACACCCCCATCAAATCGAAGTGTAGAATTGAGTTCAGATAAAGTCGCTTTGGTGTGTCGATTCGGTTTGTTGAACCACCAAAATTCAGAACGTTGAAGTTCTTCATAGCTATAAATTTGGCTGTTTTCGATATTTTTTGTCTTGCCTTGAATACAGGTTTCACCCGTAATAGTTAACTGCGATTCATCGAAATGCAGTTTACGTTTAGCAATCGTACCGTTTTCACAAATTCGAGTGTCTTGCCAAGTGCCAGAAAAGTCTATATAGCGGTCTGCAGTGGAGTGGTCTATTTGATAATAGTAGTTAACTTGCTGATGAGTATTCTTCTGAGTGCAAGCAACACGATTACATTCGTTGCCCTGCAATTTCGCTGCGTTGTTTATTTCAGTGACAATTTGAGTGGCCGGATCGTAGCTTCTTGAAATCAAAGAATGTTGCCAATGTCCTAAACTATCAACAGGCAATGTGCTGACGACAAAGTGATTCAAAGTATTTTGATACGATGAAGAAAATACTCCACCGTGAAAGCCATTCCTGCTGAATATTTTATCAACATTTGAGCTCGGTTTGTTGCTCAGCAATAAATGCGTGAAGCCTTGAGGCAAATAGGATGGAAGTTCGACAATGTTGTATTTGGAGCTTCTTAATTGTATCACGTCGTGATCGTGAATTTTATAGTCGTAAAAAACAGCACTATCCATCACATCTAATGTTTGCCCATCAAGAATTTTATCGATATGTACAAATTCGTAGAAGCGATTTTGTAACATGTAGCTATTGGTTGCTTTGATATGTTTTACGTAAAGCAACTCGTTTCCAGAAAGAGGATTAATCGCATTTGTATCACCTCGCTCAATTTTGTTTAGGCTGTTGTATAAATGCTCAACTGCTTCAAATTCATTAACGACATTGTGCGACTTTACGCCAATACTGATTAAAAAAGTTCTTACACTGTCCATATTGTCTAAACGTAGCTGCGCAAGAGCTACGGCAACGTTGCTTGCAGGTGTAGACTGCAAGTGATTGGGGATGCTCAGCTGCTCATCCGTAGTAGAACCAAATTCTTTGTCTAGAGACTGAAGTAGAATCGCTACACTTAACGCACGTGTGTATTTTCCTGTAATTTCAAAAGGAGTGATTACTTTCTGTAAAGAAGCAGCACCTAGTTTTAATCCGTTTTCATTTCCCAAATAAAAAGTAATCACATCACCTTCATTTGCTTCAAATTGACCTTCTGAATTTGTAAAGCCAGATAGACCTGAACTTGTTGAATAAAAGAGTCCTTCCACCGGACTATCGACGAATCGATAGGTCGCTATTGTTTTGTTATCTTCTGTAGTTTTCGGCGGGGGCAGTTTATTAGTGGGTTGTTGGGCTGATTCTGATTCGGTTGGTGACGGTTCTGTGGTTAGACGTGGTGCATTATTTGACGGCGGGAGCTCGGCCACTAACGGTGGTGTTAATCTGGCTGTCGAATTTGAATCGCTTTTGCAGCTACAGAGAGTAGCCAGAAAAGTGATCGACATAAGGATACGAATGAGCATAGTTACACCTATTGAAATCACGATAGTTGAGCTTTGAAGGCGGTTAATGTTTATTGAGTTTTATTTGAACGTTTATTATGCAATTGACTGTTTTTATTGAAATACAGGTATGAGTTTGAATTTGCTATTGGCGAGTCACTACACGAAATGAATGTAATTGATTGCATATTTTTTAGGTGGTTGCAGGAGGGAAGGGCTTTGCTATTTCTAATGCTAGGATGAGTTTGTATGTATAAAATCTTTGATAGATCCAATCAGTTGATGTTATGGTTTTGATAGTTCAATTCTATCGGGGTGAATAATGAATATTCGGGACTTTGAATATTTGGTTTCGTTGGCAGAGCATAAGCATTTTCGCAAAGCAGCCGAAGCATGCTTTGTTAGTCAGCCAACATTAAGCGGGCAAATTCGTAAACTGGAAGACGAGCTGGGCACGGTGCTGCTGGAGCGCAGTAGCCGACGAGTTCTTTTTACTGAGTCTGGCTTACAGCTTGTTGAACAGGCAAAGCGTATTCTGGGTGAGGTAAAAACTTTCAAAGACATGGCAAGCAAACAAACCGGTGCCATGACAGGGCCAATGCATATTGGATTTATTCCGACTTTGGGGCCTTATTTGCTGCCTAAGATAGTTCCATCCCTAAAAGAGCATTTCCCAGAGTTAGAGCTGTTCCTTCATGAAGCTCAAACACATCAATTAGTACAGCAGTTGGAAGATGGTAAGTTGGACTGTTTGGTTCTGGCTTCGGTGGATGAAACGGCACCGTTTAAAGAGATTGAAGTGTATAACGAACCAATGAGCATTGCTGTTCCTTGTGACCACCCGTGGGCAGACCACGATGAAGTCGATATGTTGGAGCTCAATGGGAAGACGGTTTTAGCGCTTGGCGATGGGCACTGCCTAAGAGATCAAGCTTTGGGATTCTGCTTTGCCGCGGGTGCAAAAGACGATGACCGATTTAAGGCAACCAGCTTAGAAACTCTACGCAACATGGTTGCAGCAGGAGCGGGAATTACCTTGCTGCCTAAGTTATCTCTGCCAAAAGAAAAAGTGAAAGACGGAGTGTGTTATATCAAAGCGGTCAATCCTGAGCCATCTCGCCGCTTGGTTGTCGCATACCGCCCAGGTTCTCCCTTACGTCAGCGTTTTGAAACCTTAGCGAAACTAATGAAAGAAACCTTAGATGCTCAAGCTTAATTGTTTGTATTAGTTATAAAAAAAAGAGGCGATTAAGCCTCTTTTTTGCATTTGAATCAGAGATTAGAACAACTCATCTCCACCGCTGGTTGAATAAATATCACCAGAGAGGTTTTCTTGAACATACTCTTTAGGTTCTGTGCCTTTTAAGAAATACTCAAACATCGATGTTGCGTCTTGTTTATTGGTTAACAAGCCTGTGTCTCTGTCGATACGCACGCGAACAATGTCATTTGGTAGCACTTTTTCTTGCTCTGGTACACCTTCCAGGGCTTGGCTCATAAACTCAATCCATGCTGGTTGAGCTGTTTTTGCACCAGCTTCAGCTCCCGCAACGTCATCTTCGATGTTTGGATTTGGTATCGTTTTACCTAAGTTGCGGCTGTGTTCATCAAAGCCAACCCAAGCGATAGCAACCACACCCGGAGCATAACCGTTGTACCAAGCATCTTTGGAATCGTTTGTTGTACCGGTTTTACCACCAATGTCTCTGCGTTTGAGTGCTTGAGCGCGCCAACCAGTACCGTTCCAGCCCGTTTTTTCAGCCCAGTTACCGCCACCCCATATATTGCTATACATCATCTCGCGAACGAGGAATGCGGTTTGCTCAGATAGAACTTGCTTAGCATAGTGGTGTTCAGCATCTTGCTCACCAAACTCGCTTTCAGCTTTAGGGCAGTTTTGGCGGCAAACAATTGTAGGTTCAGCTTCAAACTCTACATCACCGTATGGGCCTTCCACTTTTTGGATGTAGTATGGCTCAACGTAGTAACCGCCGTTAGCAAATACAGAATATCCTTGTGCCATTTTTACGGGTGTTAAACTACCAGCACCCAGCGCGATGGTTTCTGATTTTGGCAATTGGTCGATGTCAAAGCCAAATCGAGTCAGATATTGACGGGTATCTTCCAGACCCACTTCTCGTAAAACACGAACCGCCATTACGTTTTTAGATTGTGCTAAGCCAATGCGAACACGAGTTGGTCCTGTGTATGTCGGTGGTGAGTTCTTAGGACGCCATGCCGTACCTTGACTTTCATCCCACTGGTTAATTGGGGCATCATTGATGAGTGTCGCTAGAGTTAATCCTTTATCTAAAGCTGCGGCATAGATAAACGGCTTAATACTTGAACCTACCTGACGTACTGATTGTGTCGCGCGGTTAAATTTATTGTGAACAAAGTTAAAACCACCTACCAGTGCTTCAATAGAGCCATTTTCAGGATCCATAGCAACAAAAGCCGTATTCGCATTAGGTACTTGGCTTAATTGCCACACTGGATTCTCTGATTCTTGTTCTGATACTTTGCGAACCCAAATTTGCTCGCCTGTATTTAGAATCTCTTTGGTGCTGGTTGGAACTGGTCCTTGGCGTTCGTCAGTGATAAAGCGACGAGCCCAATTCATATTGTTCCAATCAATAGTGAACTCACCCTGATTCTTAATCCAAACTGTGGCTGATTTTGGTTCAGTGCTAAGCACTACAGCAGGTGACAGCTCACCATATGTAGGCTCATTTTTCAGATGTTCAACAATTTGTTCTTCTGTCCAAACTGCTTGACCAGATTTCCATAATTCTTTTTCTGCACCACGATAGCCATGGCGTTCATCGTAGGAAATCAGGTTGTGAATAGCGGCTAAGTTGGCAGCTTGTTGACGTTTTGAGTCCACGGTAGTGTAGATGTTCATACCTGATGTATAAGCATCTTCACCGTAGCGTTCAATCATCCAAGCACGGGCAATTTCCGCTACATATGGTGCGTTTAGCTCGATTTCCGCCCCGTGATAGTTGGTCGGTAGAACTTCTGCACGCGCCTGATCATATTGTTCTTGAGTGATGTACTTTTCAGAAAGCATTCGAGCCAAAACAACATTTCGACGGTTGGTTGCTCTCTCCAAAGAGTAAATCGGGTTCATTGTAGACGGTGCTTTTGGCAAACCAGCAATTAGAGCAATTTCACCTAAGCTGAGGTTTTTTACTTCTTTACCAAAGTAAGATTGTGCAGCCGCTCCTACACCATATGAACGATAGCCTAAGTAAATTTTGTTTAGGTATAGCTCAAGGATTTCTTCTTTTGAAAGCAATTGCTCAATATGAATAGCGATAAAAATCTCTTTGATTTTACGCATAATTTTCTTCTCGTTAGACAAGAAGAAGTTACGAGCTAGCTGCTGAGTAATGGTACTTGCACCTTGAGATGCACTGCCTGATGCTACGACGGCAAAAGCCGCACGGGTAATACCAATCGGGTCAAAACCATAGTGGTCATAAAAACGAGAGTCTTCTGTTGCGATGACCGCTTCTATCAGCTCTTTTGGCATCTCATCCAACTTAAGAGGAATACGACGTTTTTCACCGAACTGAGCGATGAGTTTGCCATCTTTACTAAAGACTTGCATTGGGGTTTGGAGTTTGACATCACGCAAAGTCGCGACATCAGGAAGTTCTGGTTTCACATATAAATAGAAACCAAAAATTGTACTGACTCCAAGAGCTATGCAAATCAATGAAAAAATTATTAAACGCTTTATGAACTTCACCGGAGAATCCCTGTTTAGTAGAGGCTGCCTTAATGCAAACCCTAGTACTCTAAGCTAAAAATTTAGCTCTCAAAAGTAGTTACCGCTTATTTACCAAATTAATAGGCGTTTTTAGCGGAGCTTTCTTATTGGAGTAGAGCTGTATGGTTCAATCATTAGTTATTGGTGTCGACATTGGCCACCATAGTATTAAAGCAGTGGTCCTAAAACCTTCAGGCAGTAAGTATACGCTGTTCGGTTATAAGGAAATACTTGTTGCTGACGATATTTTCGCTGATAACCATGCCTTGGTTTATCAGAAAATTGTAAAGAAACTCAAAGAACTAAAAAAGGCTTTGCCTCTATTTAGTCGGAAAGTTGTTATCGCCATCCCTGATAACACCGTAATTAGCAAAGTATTACAGATAGATAGCGAACTTGAGCTAAATGAACGCGAGTTTGCAATTCATCAAGCTTTTTCGCATCAATCTCCTTTTCCTATTGAAGAGGTAAGTCTCGATTTTATCCCCGTCGCCAAACACACAAATGCTGAAACCGCAGCAGGTAAAAACAATATAGCTGCCTACCAAGTGTATGCCACTAAACGAGAAGTTGTGGAAAGCAGATCTATCGCATTGGAAAAAGCGGGGTTTAAGCCGATTCTCGCAGAAGTTCAGACTCATGCCTTAGTTCAGCTGTGGCAACTTTGCAGTCAAACCTATGGGCGTACTGATTGGCTACTGTTGGATGTTGGTCATACCCAGACAACCCTTTGTTTAGACTTTGCCAATAAAGCGCCTTTTTATAAACAGATAGCAGAGGGCATTTCACATATTTCTACGACTGAAGATGAAGTCTCGGTTGTAAATAAAGATAAATGCCATGAGCTGGTGGATAAGGTCACAAAACAAGTTCAGCTATTTCTTTCTGTGAATGGAGCAACGAGTCTTTCGGGGATTTGGTTGACGGGCGGTGGTGCAAATGCTGACGCGATACAAATTGCATTGATTGAAAAGACCGGCCTTATGTGCGGAATCCTAGATCCGCTGAGTGTGTTTGTTGATAAAGCGAGTAAACGCTACCGCTCAGAAGTGCAAAGGTCGACTTTTGCAACCGCTGCTGGACTTGCTCTACGTGGCGTAAATTGGCTGGAGATTGAACATGCTGCATAGCATTAACTTGCTCCCATGGCGTGAAGCTCAAAAGCAATCACATAGGCAACGTTTTATTCAAGCATCTTTCGCTGCTGTCAGTTTAGCTGCGGCTTTGCAATGGGGAGCCGGTGAGTATTTGCAATATCAGCTAGATATAGAGAAAGAGCGCATTGAGTTTTTAAATCAACATTTAGCGGTGCTGGATAATCAAATTAATACGCTCAAACAAGCGGAAAAGGAATATCAGGACTTAATGGCTCGACTAGATATGGTTGAGTCTCTTCAGCAAAAACGAAATAAAACCACACAACTTATGGATCTGATTCCTCAGCTTATCCCTGAAGGTGTTTATGTAGATCAGATGAGTATGAATGATAACCACATTGAGATTCGTGGTATCAGCGACAGTACAGCACGATTAGCAACAATGTTGGATCTGCTTGAAAGCTCTTCTTATGTCTCTGATGTCGAGATGCATTCAATTGTTTCTGGTAGCCATCGTTTTGGTAAGCAATTCCAAAGCTTCCAAGCTTCTTTTGTCTTTCACATGGAAGGGCGTGATGCGGTGCATTCTGAGGAGATAAGCAATGGGTGATTTTAATAATCTTGAGCTTGATGAAATTATGGATTGGCCTCTGCCTGCACAGTTAGTGATCTTATTTCTTGTAGCCCTATTGATTCAAGGATTGGGCTATTGGTTTTATCTCGTTCCGAAACAAGACTCTTTAGATGCACTCATTGAACAAGAACAAACATTGAAGTCGACCGTTCTAATTAAAGCTCACAAAGCTGCCACGTTACCGCAACTCAAAGCGCAGCTCGATGAGTTGTCAGACCGTTATGACTATCTACTTCAGCAATTACCTGAGCAAAAAGAGCTGGCTACTATGTTGGCAGCGGTTAATGAACTCGGTATCAAACATCAACTCAATTTTACTCGTATGGATTGGGGGGAAAAAGAGCAGCAAGCATTCTTGTCTCGTTTGCCTCTCAATCTAGAACTCACAGGTCAATACCACAACATCGGACAGTTTTCTCAAGCGATAGCACAGCTGCCTAGAATAATTTACTTCGAACATGCTAATTGGCAGAGAAGTACTGAAGACAGCCAAGAGTTGAGTGTCAAGGTACGGGCTTTTACCTATCAGTATCAGCCTGATGAGTCATCGGCAGGAGGGTTGCAATGAACAGCAAATCCTGCGGTTGGCTATTAGTCTGCGTGAGTTTGTGTGGCTGTCAGGCGAATGAAGATTCACTGAGCGATTATGTTGAAAAAGTGACTGTGCAGGCTCGCAAAGAGATAGTTCCACAGCAGCCCATAGTGCCGTTTGAGGCGTTCATTTATGCCAATAGCGATGCTCGAGAGCCTTTCGAATTACCAAGAGAAGCAGCAACACAAAACCAGCCGATGGTGAAGAAGGATTGCTGGCAGCCAGCCACTCGCAGTAACAGAGAACCATTGGAGCGATATGCACTCAGCCAACTGAAATTTAAAGGTGTTATGAGTGACGGTAAGAGTACATCTGCATTGATTCAGACTCCGGAAGGAACGTTGGCATACGCGAAAAACGGACAATACATCGGCCTTAACCATGGGCGCGTATCTGATGTAACTAAGCAGTACTTATTAATAAAAGAGACGCTGCCTGATGGTTTGGGATGTTGGAATCAGCGTAGCGTCAAGCTGTCTCTGAAATAGATTCTGGAGAAAATGATCATGAATAGTAGGCTTTCATTTGGGCTTAAAACCCTCAGGCGTTTATGTCTAACAACGTGTTTCTGTGTTGCTCCGTTTGCGACGGCAAGCGTGGAGCATTCAATTCCAAACAGACTCAACAATATTGATTTCAAGATTAACGCCGATAAAGCTGCGGTTATTATGATTGAGTTAGCGTCAGCATCATCGGTTGTGGATGTGATTAAAACTGGCAAAGGATTGAACATAGAGCTGCTGAATACGCAGGTTTCAGACGATAAGCTTTTTGTCTTAGATGTGTCCGATTTCGCCACGGTTGTGGATACGATAGAGGTGTTTCGCCAACAATCAAGTGGCCTTCTTGAAGTGGAAGTGAAAGGTGAATATCAATACAGCTATCAATTGAACAAAAATCTATTGGAAGTGGTTATAAGGGAGTCCGATTCTCAAGCCAAGCAGGAGCAAAAACCACTGATAGAACAAGATAACAAGCCAATATCCATTAATTTTCAGGATATTCCTGTGCGAAGTGTGCTTCAGCTTATCGCTGACTATAACGGCTTTAACCTAGTCGTGTCGGATTCAGTAACAGGCAATATGACGCTGCGCTTGGATGGGGTTCCTTGGCAAAAGGCACTCAACATTATTCTAGAAGCAAGAGGTTTGGATAAACGAATTGATGGTAACGTCATATTGGTAGCGCCAAAGAGTGAGCTAGACCTGAGAGAGCAGCAAGAGCTGGAAAAAGCTCGTATGGAAGAGGCGTTGGGAGATTTACAGTCCGATATCATTAAAGTCAGCTTTGCCAAGGCATCAGATATTGCTGCAATGATTAATGGGGAAGGGGCTCTAAGTATGCTCTCCGAACGAGGTTCTATCAGTATTGATGAAAGAACCAATGCACTGTTAATTCGAGAATTGCCAGAAAACATTACGGTTATTCGAGATATCGTGAAGTCGTTAGATGTTCCAGTAAAACAGGTTCAGATTGAAGCTCGTATTGTTACTGTCAATGAAGGTGACTTAGAAGAGCTGGGTGTGCGCTGGGGGTATACCACCACCAACGGCAGTCATACATCAGGAAGCAGTATTGAGAGCAACTTGTTTGCTGCAGGTCTCTATGATTCAGGAGATCAGGGTGAGGGCGATAGCGGAAAAAGTATGATGCCCATCGAAGATTTTCTTAATGTGAACTTAGCCGCAACGACAGCAGGAGCTTCAAGTATTGCATTTCAGGTAGCAAAGCTAGGTGCTGATACCCTTTTGGACTTAGAGCTCTCTGCTTTACAAAGAGAATCCAAAGCGGAGATTATTTCCAGCCCTAGGCTCATTACCACCAATAAAAAACCGGCTTATATAGAGCAAGGAACAGAGTTGCCTTATTTAGAAGCGTCTTCCAGTGGCGCAACCACTGTTTCATTTAGAAAAGCGGTACTGAGCCTTATGGTGACTCCGCAAATCACTCCTGATAACCGTTTAGTGCTTGATCTGAGCGTAACTCAAGACCGTGTAGGCGATGTCGTAAAAACAGGTACTGGTGAGGCTGTTGCTATTAATACTCAGAGAATAGGAACACAGGTATTAGTGAATAACGGTGAAACGGTGGTGCTAGGTGGTATTTTTCAGCACAGTGTAAACAGCTCAGTGGAGAAAGTACCTTTGTTAGGCGATCTTCCTTTATTAGGTGCTTTATTCCGTCGAAGCTACGAAAAAATGGGTAAAAGTGAGTTATTAATATTTGTCACACCTAAGGTGGTTATTCAATAACTTATCGCTATTATTCATAATGAAGAAAAATTAAAGTTGCATTAGTGCCACCAGATCTAGATAATTTCGGGTCTTATCACGAAATATCTGTGAGGAATAGGTGCCACAAGCATTCCTATCGTTGACTTATGTCCGGCGAACTTTGTGGCGATGTCATTGAATTAACGTTGTAAATTACTGCTAAACATGGCTGAGAAACGCAATATTTTTCTTGTCGGTCCTATGGGCGCCGGCAAAAGTACAATTGGTCGACACCTAGCTCAACAACTGCATATGGAGTTCGTAGACTCTGATACAGTTATTGAAGAGCGCACTGGTGCTGATATCGCATGGGTATTTGATGTTGAAGGTGAAGAAGGTTTCCGCAAGCGCGAAGAAACTGTAATTAACGACCTCACTGAACAACAAGGTATCGTTTTAGCGACTGGTGGTGGCTCTGTATTGAGCAAAGAAAACCGTAACCGCCTATCTGCACGTGGTATTGTCGTATATTTAGAAACCACCATCGAAAAGCAACTTGCTCGCACAAACCGCGACAAAAAGCGTCCATTACTACAAACGGACAGCCCGCGAGAAGTTCTAGAAACTCTAGCTGATGGTCGTAACCCTCTGTATGAAGAAATCGCGGATATTACCGTGCGTACAGATGATCAAAGTGCAAAAGTGGTAGCCAATCAGATCGTAAAAATGCTAGAAGAACATAACTAATTTGTTCTTTTTATTGGAGTGCAGACCATGGAACGGATCACGGTCAGCTTAGGTGAACGTAGCTACCCTATCTCAATTGGTGCCGGATTATTTAATGATCCGGCTCTTCTTTCTCTTTCCCCAAAACAAAAAGTCGTTGTCATTACTAACCATACAGTGGCTCCATTGTATGCGGATAAAATTACAGCGTTACTAGAGCAAAAAGGTTGCATCAGCTCAGTCTTAGAACTACCTGATGGTGAGAAATACAAAACCTTAGAAACATTCAATACCGTTTTAAGCTTCCTGCTTGAGCACAATCACAGCCGAGATGTCGTTATCATCGCTTTGGGTGGTGGTGTTATTGGTGACTTAGTTGGTTTTGCAGCCTCATGTTATCAGCGTGGTGTTGATTTTATTCAGATACCAACAACACTGCTTTCTCAAGTGGATTCTTCCGTTGGTGGTAAAACCGCAGTAAACCATCCTTTGGGTAAAAACATGATTGGTGCGTTCTATCAACCGAAAGCAGTAATCATTGATACAGACTGTCTTGCTACTCTTCCTGAGCGAGAATTCGCCGCAGGCATGGCTGAAGTTATCAAGTATGGTATTATCTACGACGAAGCATTTTTCTTTTGGTTAGAACAACATATGGATGATCTATATGCGTTGGATGAACAAGCTCTGACGTACGCAATCGCGCGTTGTTGCCAGATTAAAGCGGAAGTTGTTGCTCAAGATGAAAAGGAATCAGGCATTCGTGCCTTGTTGAATTTGGGTCATACATTTGGTCACGCGATAGAAGCGGAACTTGGGTATGGCAACTGGCTACATGGCGAAGCGGTCTCTGCGGGTACCATGATGGCGGCGAAAACAGCTCAACTGCAAGGTTTAATTACCGAACAACAAGTTGAACGAATCCTATCTATATTTAAAAGAGCAAAATTGCCGGTGCATACCCCAGAAAGCATGTCTTTTGATGATTTCATGAAACACATGATGCGCGATAAAAAGGTGCTAGCGGGTGAGTTACGTTTGGTATTACCAACCAGTATTGGTACATCTGACGTAGTAAAAGGCGTACCGGAAACCATTATTGAGCAGGCGATCGATTATTGCCGCACTTTGTAACGTTTAGCTTGCAGCTCGCAACTTAACGCTGAACGTTTGGTGCTTACCTCTGGGTAATGCTGTTTGCCTTTAGGATGAACGATGAATTTGGCACATGTACTGGAGTTAGATTCTCAGACCGAGTTATTGGAGCGCTTACAGCTTCTTACTCGTTTTAGCTCAAATTTAATCAACGTGTGTGGTAGCCAAGGTGCTGGTAAATCTTGGCTGGCACAGCGTTACCTTGAAGCGTGGGCGAATGACAAAAATCAGTCATTGCTTATGTGTCATCCTAATCAAGACGACGAGCAACGACGTCTAACGATTCTTTCTCAGCTTAGCTCTGAATCTCTCTTCAATCCTAAAGATTCACTGGTCGAAAGTTTTTCACATCTGTTTGAGCAAACCCACTGCGATGTGGTTGTGGTCATTGATGATGCGCACTTATTGTCTGAAACATTAGTGTCTGAATTGTGGATGTGGATCTTAGAATCTCAGTCAAATCCTCTCTGGACAGTGAACGTAGTACTGTTTGCACAGTCTACGGGTTTAGATGCGTTATTAACTCGTTTAAGCTACGGTCAAGAACACAAACCTGTTGATTTAGAAGTCGAACTTCTGAGCCGTGATGAAGCAGATCGCTTGTTCGAACAACGAGTTATGCGTTATGTTGATGACGAGTATGAACGCCGCGTAAGAGCTGCTTATAAAAAAGTAAAAAACTTACCAGGAGAGATTATGGCGCTGGGAGAACAGAAAATGGAAAAACGTATTGTGATTCGCTCAATCATTGGTTCGCCAGTGAAAGCGGCTCTGCTGGTATTGATTCTGCTGCTTTTGATTGGCGGTGGTTACTGGTGGTGGCTGTCACAACCTTCTCCAGACGACAAAGCGCAACAGATGACTCTGGCAAAAGAGCAAACGGTGATTCCTACTCTTAATAAGCCAAGTCAATCTGCAGATGCAACGAATCCATCGGATACAAATTCATCTCCTCAAGTTGACAGTGGTATTACTGATGACTCTGCAGCATTACCGCCTGATGTGGTTGAAATCAAAGAAGGTGTTGGTATGTCTGACAGTGACCAACAGCGCGTTGTGATTACGTCCGATGTGGTGGATGCCCTGTTAGAAGGTAAACCAGAGAAAGCGGATACTTCCAAAATCGATAATTTAGTGGAAGAGTCTTCTGTTCCGCAAACTTCTGCTCCTCAAACAACGGCGACGGCTACACCAGCTCAAACAGTAGACATTGAGCAACCAAAACAGGCTGCGCCAACTGCTCCTGTGGTAGAAACGCCTCCTGAAGTGAAAATTACCTTCTCGTTTGCGAGAGAAGAGCTTAAGGCAATGTCTCCTCGTAGCTATACCTTACAATTGGCAGCCGTCAATACACTGCCTGATGCGCAGCGATTTATTAATCAGTACCAGTTGCAAGGCAAAGTGAATGTTTACCCGACGCTCAGAAATGATGTGGAGTGGTACATCATTACCTACAGTAACTATCCTACGATTCAGTTAGCGAGAGATGCGGTAGATACCTTGTCAAAACCTTTGCAACAACTTGGCCCTTGGGCTAAATCGTTAAGCCAAGTGCATAGAGAGATTGATCGTGCGAAATAAACCTGAGCTCGCTCATAAAATGTGTTACATTTCGCAGCCTTATTTTTGTGGTGAAGAATTAGAGCAGTAGATGAAAAAGCAGCGTGCCTTTCTGAAATGGGCTGGTGGTAAATATGGCCTAGTCGAAGACATCCAACGCCACTTGCCATCTGCTGAACAGTTGGTTGAGCCATTTGTTGGTGCCGGTTCCATATTCTTGAACACAGAGTTTGAGCACTATCTATTGGCAGACATTAACCCAGATCTGGTCAATCTCTACAACTTGCTCAAAGAGAACCCACAGCAATACATTACAGAAGCTAAACGTTGGTTTGTAGCTGACAACAACCGCAAAGAGTTTTATCTGGATGTACGTTCGCAGTTCAATCGTAGCGACGATGTTCTCTATCGCTCTCTGGCATTTCTTTACATGAACCGCTTTGGTTTTAACGGTCTTTGCCGTTACAACAAAAAAGGTGGATTCAACGTTCCATTCGGTTCTTACAAAAAGCCTTATTTCCCAGAATCAGAACTGGAATTCTTTGCTCAAAAAGCTCAGAAGGCGACGTTTATCTGTGCAGGTTACGAAGAGACATTTCGTAAAGCAGGCAACAACAGTGTGATTTACTGTGATCCACCGTATGCACCACTGTCGAATACAGCGAATTTTACTTCGTATGCTGGCGCGGGTTTTACCCTTGATGATCAAGCTGCATTAGCAGACATCGCAGAGAAAACTGCAAGTGAACGCAATATCCCTGTATTGATTTCAAACCACGATACCATTTTAACGCGACGTCTCTACCACGGCGCACAGTTAAATGTGGTCAAAGTGAAACGTACTATTAGCCGTAATGGTTCCGGTCGTAATAAGGTGGATGAGTTGCTGGCACTTTTTAAGGCTCGCTCTTAACCACACTTTCTTTAACACAACACCTCCAATCATAGGGAAGATTTGCTTGTCATCGTCTTCCCTAAATATCCTTCCTTAGAAAACGAAATCCCTTAACGCTAGGATCTGCAGCTTCCCTTAGGTAGAATGACGCACACATTGTGTTCAGCTTGCATTCAATAAGCCTAAGAGGTCAGGTATGAAAGATTTTCTCATTGCTCCATCCATTCTTTCCGCAGATTTAGCTCGTCTGGGAGAAGATGTCGAAAAAGCGCTCGCAGCGGGTGCTGACGTGGTGCATTTTGATGTGATGGATAATCACTATGTACCTAACCTGACCTTTGGCGCTCCAATTTGTAAAGCGCTGCGCGATTATGGCATTACCGCGCCAATCGATGTGCATTTGATGGTTAAGCCGGTCGATCGCATCATCCCTGATTTTGCGAAAGCGGGGGCATCTATGATTACTTTCCACGTGGAAGCGTCAGAGCACGTTGATCGCACACTGCAACTGATTAAAGAACACGGCTGTAAAGCGGGCGTTGTTTTAAATCCAGCCACATCATTAAGCCACTTAGATTATCTGATGGATAAAGTAGATATGATTCTGCTGATGTCAGTTAACCCAGGTTTTGGTGGTCAGTCTTTCATTCCACATACATTAGATAAACTTCGCGCAGTGCGTAAGTTGATTGATGAAAGTGGTCGTGATATTCGCTTAGAAGTGGATGGTGGCGTTAAAGTAGAAAACATTCGTGAAATTGCTGAAGCTGGCGCAGATATGTTTGTTGCGGGTTCAGCGATTTTTGACCAACCAGATTACAAAGCAGTCATTGATGATATGCGTGCTGAACTGGCTCGTGTTGAAAAATAATTATTAATAGAAAAGAGAAAGTTAGGGAAGTTGATAGTGAACCAAATAAAACTGATCGCTTTTGATTTAGATGGCACGTTACTGGATAGCGTTCCAGATTTGGCTGTAGCAGCAGACCAAGCAGTACAAGCATTAGGTTATCCTGGTGTCACTGAAGTAGAAGTGAGAGATTACGTTGGCAACGGTGCCGATATCCTTATCGGTCGTTCTTTAAGTCGTAGCCTTATCGTTGACCCTGCGTTGGATAAAGACGTGCACGCAAAAGCTCGTGAGCTGTTTGACGATTTTTACGAAAAAACAGGTCATAAACTCAGTCACTTATACAGCAATGTAAAAGAGACATTGGCATCTTTGCATCAGGCCGGTTTTACTTTGGCACTGGTGACCAACAAACCGTCTAAGTTTGTTCCGCACGTGTTGGAAAATCATAATATTGCTCAGTTCTTTACGGACGTGATTGGCGGTGACACCTTCCCGAATAAAAAGCCTGACCCAATGGCTTTAAATTGGCTTTTGGAAAAGCACCAAGTTGATGCGAGCCAAATGCTGATGGTTGGTGATTCGAAGAACGACATCTTAGCGGCAAAAAATGCAGGTTGTGCATCATTTGGTTTAACTTACGGTTATAACCACGGCGAACCTATTGCTAATGCAAACCCAGATTATGTCGCTGATGATATTGCACAATTGCTCGATGTTGTAGCAGTTTCAGCATAAAAACTATTTTCTAAACTAGAGAATTCTTAACTAGAAAAATACTCGTTAATGAGTACACTGCTAAATCGCGCTGAAATAATCAGGTCTTAGATCTATTCAGCGCGTTAGTTAGATTGTTTGACCTTATATTCTTATCTGTAACAAGGAAATCATACCCATGAGCAAACCCATCGTATTGAGTGGTGTTCAGCCATCTGGCGAACTAAGTATCGGTAACTACTTGGGTGCTCTACGTCAATGGCAACAAATGCAAGACGACTATGATTGCCAATACTGCGTTGTTGATTTACATGCAATTACGGTTCGCCAAGAGCCTAAAGCTTTGCATGAAGCGACGCTAGATGCATTGGCGATTTGTTTGGCAGTTGGTGTTGATCCGAAGAAGAGCACGCTTTTTGTTCAGTCTCACGTACCGGAGCATGCTCAACTTGGTTGGGTATTGAACTGTTATACACAAATGGGTGAACTGAGCCGTATGACTCAGTTTAAAGATAAATCAGAACGTTACGCAAACGACGTAAACGTTGGTCTGTTTGATTACCCAGTATTAATGGCAGCAGATATTCTTCTTTATGGTGCACACCAAGTTCCAGTGGGCAGTGACCAGAAGCAACACTTAGAGTTGGCTCGTGATATCGCGACGCGTTTCAACAACATCTATTCGCCAGAAGCTCCAATTTTTACTATTCCAGAGCCTTACATCCCAACGGTAAACGCTCGTGTGATGAGCTTGCAGGACGCGACGAAGAAGATGTCCAAATCAGACGATAACCGTAAAAACGTGATTACTCTGCTAGAAGACCCTAAGTCGATCATCAAGAAGATCAATAAGGCGCAAACAGATACAGAAACGCCACCACGTATTGCTCACGATGTTGAGAACAAAGCGGGTATTTCTAACCTAATGGGCTTGTACTCAGCAGCAACAGGTAAAACTTTTGCTGAGATTGAAGCGGATTATGCCGGTGTTGAAATGTACGGCCCGTTCAAGAAAGACGTTGGTGAAGCATTGGTTGCTATGCTTGAGCCAGTGCAAGCGGAATATGCACGTATCCGTAATGACCGCGAATACTTAAACAGCGTAATGCGTGACGGTGCAGAGAAAGCATCGGCTCGTGCACTGCAAACGCTGAAGAAAGTTTACGAAGCCGTTGGTTTTGTTACGCGTCCATACTAATTTCTGCTTATACCAAAAGTAGTAATAAAAGAATAAGGCCAGCTTCTGCTGGCCTTTGTTTTATCTGTCATGTTGCTATTGCTCTTTAGTTCGGGTAATTCCGGCTGCCTTAAGAATGTATTTCTCATAGATGGGTTCGCTAGTGCCTTTTTTCACTTTGTAGAGGAAGTATTTCTCGTAAGCGATCTTAGCGATGTGTACCCATTGCCCCATTGATGTCCAGTTAGTGTTACGTGGTGGATTCTGTGGCAGAGCAATAAATGCAGCACCTTTGTCGCCCATATCGGCCAAGCAGAGCGCGTTGAGTGTCGGTTTGGTATGCATTTCTTCGCCCCGTTCTAGGCTAAGAATGTTTTCGACAATAGCAGTGGTCATTGATTCAATCATGAAACCCGTCTTCGGCGCGCCGACAGGAACGGGAGTTTCTTCTAATGGTGGGATTGCAACACACACGCCGGCCGCAAATATTTCCGGATAAACAGGGCTGCGTTGGAACTGGTCAGTAATCACGAAGCCTTTCGGGTTGCATAGTTCTGGAACAGCAGCAATCACTGGTGAACCTTTGAAAGGAGGTAAGAACATTGCCATCGAGAAGGGGAGGTTATGTTCGAAATCCACTTCACCTTTGCGGTTGAGCTCTTCTATATGGGCCATACCTGATTCAAACTCTTTGACTCGAGCGTTACATACCCATTTGATTCCTCGCTCACGAAACTCATGCTCCATTAACGCCT
The DNA here is from genome assembly GCF_058630515.1 of Vibrio sp. HM8-C. NCBI lineage: Bacteria > Pseudomonadati > Pseudomonadota > Gammaproteobacteria > Vibrionales > Vibrionaceae > Vibrio > Vibrio sp. HM8-C. The sequence goes on along the minus strand of NZ_JBMMKS010000026.1, from coordinate 6,725 downwards.
TTGAATCACCGACACCGCCTAAGCCCATATGTCCGACATAGGGTTCACTGGTGACAAAGGTAATCGGGATCTTGTCTCTAACTTTGAGCTTACGAAGATGAGTCTCTAGCGAAAGGATGTATTCATAAGCAGGGCCGAAACAGCTAGCACCTTGCATTGCCCCGACGAGCACCGGCCCTGGATTTTTGACTAATTCCTCTAGCGCTTGGTGAGATTTCACTGCATGGTCGACAGTACAGATAGATTGGGTAAAACCGTTGTCTGGGCCTGAGCCGGTCACTGCTTCAAAAGCGAGTTTAGGGCCGGTACAAATGGCTAGATAGTCATAGTTGTATTCGTTGCCATCTCCGGTCGTTAATCTCTTTTCTTTGGCAAATATTTCAGCAACACCGGAGGTATTAAAAGGGATATGGAACTTTTCGACGTATGGTCTCAGATCGAGTATGACTTGTTCTTTCTTCCTCTCTCCCAAAGCTACCCAAGGATTGGATGGAATGAAGTGAAATTCTGGGCTTTCATTAATAATCATCACTTCATGGTCTTTAGGGAGTTTCTGTCTTAGCTCATAAACGATAGACATGCCGCCTAAACCGGCTCCAATGACAATGGTCCTTTTCATGCTCTCATCCTCGCCTTTATTTATTAGATTTATCTAAATTAATATTAGCTAATTAATAATAATTAAAAGAACGTTGTTCAAAAAATGTGCACTGAGAGAGGTTGTGAATGTAACGCAGGTAAACTTATTGATTGAATCTTAGCAATGGATTCGTAGAATGCGGGTGGTTTTCATTGCAATAGATATTTCAGCTTATGCTACTCATCATCGATAACTACGACTCTTTTACTTATAACTTGTATCAGTATTTTTGCGAGCTGGGCGCACAAGTAAAAGTGGTGCGTAATGATGAGATTACATTAGAACAAATTGAAGCATTGAAACCCTCACATCTTGTTATCTCTCCCGGACCATGCACGCCAAACGAAGCTGGTATTTCCTTAGATGCCATTCAGCATTTTGCGGGGAAATTGCCTATTCTCGGTGTTTGCCTCGGACATCAAGCTATAGCGCAGGTATTTGGTGGTGAAGTGGTTAGAGCACGCCAAGTCATGCATGGAAAAACATCGCCCATTAAGCACAATGGGAAAAGTATTTTTACTGGATTGAACAACCCTCTCACTGTCACGCGTTACCACTCTTTAGTGGTGAAAACAGACACCTTACCCGAATGTTTTGAGCTGACCGCATGGACTGAGTTTCCCGATGGCAGCATGGATGAAATTATGGGGTATCAACATAAGAACCTGCCGATTGATGCTGTTCAGTTTCATCCTGAGTCGATCAAAACGGAACAAGGCCATGAGTTACTTGCTAACTTCCTACGTCGTTGATGTACTTGTACTAAGTTCATTACTGCCTGTCGGATATAAAGTCTAAATTGCAGATCAAATTACTGCATTACCCTTTCTTCAGAAGTAATTACCGCTGCTGCTATGTTTTTCTGTAGTAATTTGCAGGTTTTTTCCTGACAGGGATCACTATTCTTCATTTTCTTCATCTCATTTCCATGATTTGTTTCTGCTGAAATTTTATTCGTGATATTTCATCTTGGTTTTACCGAATGCCTTATTTCTTATAGGGTTCTGCGAATTTTTTTGTGACGAAACGTAGAAATTACTTCATAAAAGCCTTGGCTTGTTGCATAAATACTCAACAGTAGTGTCATTTATTAGCCTAGAAAAGGCTGCGAGAGGATAAATCACTATTGAAATGGTTAATATTTTGTAAATACAATGCTGCACTAACTAAAATGCAATACAAAATATCAAGCTTATATTTTTGTAGTTAGATCGATGATCTACAAAGCATGCGGTAATTAAAAGGGACGAACAATGACAACTGAAATTAATGTAGAACGCGGTCTGTTTGACGAGGTAATGGTACCTTGTTACAACCCGATGGAATTCATCCCAGTTAAGGGACAAGGCTCACGCGTATGGGACCAACAAGGCAATGAGTACATTGACTTTGCTGGTGGTATCGCGGTGAGTTGTTTAGGTCATTGTCACCCAGCGATGGTTAAAGCGTTGACTGAGCAAGGCAACAAGCTTTGGCATCTAAGTAACGTTATGACAAACGAGCCAGCACTTCGTCTGGCAAAGAAACTGACTGAAATCAGCTTTGCGGAAAAAGTATTTTTCTCAAACTCTGGAGCAGAAGCAAACGAAGCAGCACTGAAGCTTGCTCGCCGCTATGCAGCAGATGAATTCGGTCCAGAAAAGTCTGAAATCATTGCATTCAAACAAGGTTTCCACGGTCGTACTTTCTTTACTGTAACTGTTGGTGGTCAAGCTGCTTACTCAGATGGTTTTGGTCCAAAACCGGGTGACATTACTCACCTTGAGTACAACAACGTTGAAGCACTACGTTCACACATTTCTGACCGCACTTGTGCTGTGATGATCGAACCACTTCAAGGTGAAGGCGGTATCGTATCTCCAACGCCAGAGTTCATCCAAACGGTTCGTGAGCTTTGTGATAAACACAACGCGCTATTGATCTTTGATGAAGTTCAAACAGGTAACGGTCGTACTGGTCACTTCTTCGCATATCAAGGTCTAGGTATTACTCCTGATATTCTAAGCACTGCTAAATCTCTTGGTGGTGGTTTCCCTATCGGTGCAATGCTAACGACAACTAAGCTTGCAGAGCACTTCAAACCAGGTACTCACGGTTCTACATACGGCGGTAACCCACTAGCATGTGCGGTAGCAGAAGCGGTAGTGGATATCATTAGCCAACCTGAAACTCTGGCTGGTGTGCTTGAGCGTGAAGCGCTATTCCGTGAAGGTCTAGAGAAGATCAATGCTAAGTACAACTTGTTCTCTGAAGTGCGTGGTAAAGGTCTATTGATCGGCGCTGCGTTAAACGAAGAGTGGCAAGGCCGTGCTCGCGACATTCTTGTTGCCGCAGGTAAGCAAGGTCTAATGATTCTAATGGCGGGTGCAAACGTAGTTCGTATGACTCCATCATTAGTAATCGAAAAAGAAGAAATTGAAGAAGGCTTAGCGCGTTTGGATAAAGCAATCGCATCACTAGTGTAAAAGCTAAGCTAGAAGGCTCACTCTGCTGGGTGAGCCTAAAAGGGCCTAATGATTAGGCCCTAAATGCATCTGGAGGGAAGTATTGATGCTAGTTGTACGCCCAATTGCCATATCAGATTATGAGGCGTTGCACACATGTGCGGTTGAATCTGGTCATGGTTTTACTTCATTACCGGTTAACGAAGAGCTGTTAACCAACCGAATCAAACACTCTGAATACAGTTTTACCAAGCGTAACGTTACCTCACCATCGGATGAAGGTTACCTTATGGTCGGTTTCGATTCAGAAACGGGTGAAGTGGCTGGGACAACGGGAATTGAAGCCGCTGTAGGCTGGGATGTTCCGTTTTATTCTTATCACATCAGCACGATTGTGCATTCATCACCAAAACTTAATGTAAACAATGTGGTGAAACTACTGACGTTTGGCAATAACTACACAGGCTGCTCAGAAATCTGCACATTGTTTTTGCGCCCTGAGTTTCGAGAAGGTCTAAACGGCAGACTGATGTCGAAATGCCGATTCTTGATGATGGCTGAACATCCACATCGATTCTCTAAGACCATTTTTGCTGAGATGCGTGGTGTCTCGGATGAGGATGGCAAATCACCATTTTGGGAATGGTTGCAAGAGCACTTCTTCTCAATTGATTTCACCATGGCTGACTACCTGACAGGTATTGGTAAGAAAGGCTTTATTGCGGACTTAATGCCTAAATTGCCAATCTATATCAACTTGCTCAGTAAAGAAGCGCAAGCTGTGATTGGTCAAGTGCATCATAAAACTCGTCCTGCACTTAAATTGCTTGAGAAAGAAGGTTTCACATGCCGCAACTATGTGGACATTTTTGATGCGGGCCCAAGTGTGGAATGCGATATCAATAATATCGACTCGGTGCGCAATTCCGTTCGTGTGAAGGTGATTATCGCTGAGCACTCAAGCTCACAAGACTTTTTAATGTGTAATACGTCGTTTGAAAACTTCCGAGCGACCGCCGCAAAAGCAGCATTTAACCGTGAAAACGGCAGCGCAATTATCTCGCCAAAAGTGGCTCAAGCCCTAAAAGTAGATAATGGCGACTTTATTCGAATTTTGGCTCAGTAAAAGACTCTAAGGAACACATCATGACTCAGTGGGTAGCAGGACAACAGTGGATCGCAGGGCAGTGGTTAGAAGGTGAAGGTGAAACCGTTTCTTCTTTAAGCCCGTACAACGATGAGGTCATTTGGCAAGGTCAAGGTGCAACACAAGAGCAAGTTGAAGACGCTGTTGCTTCTGCTCGCAGTGCATTTGTTAGCTGGAAAAAACTGCCTTTCGCAGAGCGTGAAAAGGTTGTACTTGCTTTTGCCGAAAAGATTAAAGAGAACAGTGAGCAAATTGCAGAAGTTATCGCAAAAGAGACAGGTAAACCGATTTGGGAAACTCGTACTGAAGCTGCTGCAATGGCGGGTAAAATTGCTATCTCAATCCGTGCTTACCACGACCGTACAGGTGAAACAGTACGTGAAGCAGCTGGTAACCAAATTGTACTTCGTCACCGTCCTCTAGGCGTTATGGCGGTATTTGGTCCTTACAACTTCCCTGGTCATTTACCAAATGGTCATATTGTTCCTGCGCTGCTAGCGGGCAACACAGTTGTGTTTAAGCCTTCTGAGCAAACTCCTTGGACTGCTGAAGTTACGATGAAGCTTTGGCAAGCAGCAGGTCTGCCAGCAGGCGTTATTAACCTTGTACAAGGTGGTAAAGAAACCGGTATCGCTCTAGCTCAATCAAAAGGTATCGATGGTCTACTGTTTACAGGTAGTGCCAACACAGGCCACATCCTTCATCGCCAATTTGCAGGTCAACCAGACAAGATGCTTGCTCTAGAAATGGGCGGCAACAACCCAATGGTGATTTCTGAACAGTTTGGTGACATAAACGCGACGGTTTATACCATCATTCAATCTGCATTCATCAGCGCTGGTCAACGTTGTACTTGTGCGCGCCGTCTATACATCCCTGTGGGTGCGAAAGGTGATGAGTTAGTTGCTCGCTTAGTTGAAGCAACGAAGAAGCTTCGTATGGATCAACCCTTTGCTGAGCCTGCACCGTTCATGGGGCCGCAAATTTCTAAAGCGGCAGCAGACTTTATTTTGAATGCCCAAGCTCACCTTCAATCACTAGGCGGTAAGAGCCTTGTTGAAGCGCAAAGTAAAGGTGCTGCGTTTGTATCACCGGGTATCATTGATGTTACGCCAATCGCCCAACTGCCTGATGAAGAATACTTCGGTCCATTGCTACAATTGGTGCGCTACGAAACGTTAGAGCAAGCAGTTGAACTGGCTAACGATACTCGTTTTGGCCTGTCTGCTGGTCTTGTGACTACTGATGATGCTGAGTGGGAATACTTCGTAGACCACATTCGTGCTGGTATCGTTAACCGCAACCGTCAGCTAACGGGTGCGAGCGGTGATGCTCCATTTGGTGGTCCAGGTGCTTCAGGCAACCTACGTCCAAGCGCATTCTACGCAGCGGATTACTGTGCATACCCAATGGCGTCAATGGAAGGTTCTGCAACTGAGCTTCCTGCGACACTGAGCCCAGGTGTAGAGCTATAACAAAGTTATTCAGGCTTCATCGAAAGGTGAAGCCTGTTTGCTAATAACGTAAGAATAAATAATCACTTAATACTATTTGGCTTAAACAAGCCTTTTCTAATCCAATACGTCGTGTTCATGCAGCCAAGGAGGCACTATGACGCCAGAAGTTCTGTTTCAATCACTGTGGAACGACTACATTACTCGCCTTTGTCCTTCAGCAGATAAAGTTCATAGCTTGCTAGAAGAAGACGAAGCACTAATCAATGACCATATTGCACTACGCACCTTCAATGTTGCACCTCTTGGTCTAGAAACGTTAGCAAAGCCTTTCTTAGCCCTTGGCTACAAAGATTGCGGTGACTATGTTTTTGAAAGCAAAAAACTGGTTGCGAAACACTTCGAGCATCCAGATCCGCTTCAGCCAAAAGTCTTCATCAGTGAGCTGAAAGTTGAAGAGTGTTCACCTCAGCTACAAGAGATTGTTGCCAAGTTAGTCGAGCAGGTCGATGCAACCAAACTAGACAGTGATGCGTTTCTTTATGGTGGTCGTTTATGGGACATCAGCTTTGCTGATTACCAGTTACTAGCACAAGAAAGTGAATACGCTTCGTGGTTAGCGGCTCATGGTTACGGTGCGAACCACTTTACGGTTAACGTCAATCAGCTGAATGCATTTACTGAAGTGAAACAAGTGAATGACCATCTACGCAGTGCAGGCTTCATCATCAATGAGTCTGGCGGTGAAGTTAAAGGAACACCAGAGGTTCTGCTTGAGCAGTCTTCAACTATGGCAGATAAAGTGCCAGTAACATTCAGTGACGGTACTGAAACAGTTCCTGGTGGCTTCTATGAGTTTGCAAAGCGCTACCCAATGGCAAATGGCGAGCTATATACAGGTTTTGTTGCGGCATCTGCAGATAAGATTTTCGAAAGTACCGATAGTAAAACTCTTGCCTAGTTAAGCGTAACAACTTACCGAGCTTTATGGTTCAGTTTGTAGAGAAAAAATAAAAGCCACCTCAAGGGTGGCTTTTTAA
>NZ_JBMMKS010000025.1:0-38744 GCF_058630515.1 Vibrio sp. HM8-C | reverse complement strand
TAAAGAAAAAGGGACAGTGCTAAGCACTATCCCTTTTTTGTTGTTCCGAATTTTTTGTCCCGAAAATACGGGATTAGATTCCGTCACCACCAGTAAACGTCTGTACTCGACCATTAAATTGTTGGTCCATATCGAAAGATGGTTTCTCAGACTTAGGCCGCCCTACAATACGCGCTGGAACGCCAGCCACTGTCGTATGTGGCGGAACCGCTTGAAGTACCACAGAACAAGAGCCGATTTTCGCCCCTTCACCCACTTCAATGTTGCCCAGAATCTTCGCACCAGCACCGATCATCACGCCTTCACGGATTTTCGGATGGCGGTCACCACACTCTTTACCTGTACCACCAAGAGTTACATCCTGAAGGATAGACACATCATTCTCGACCACAGCCGTTTCACCAATAACAATACCGGTTGCGTGGTCAAGCATGATACCTCGGCCAATACGTGCTGCTGGGTGAATATCCACTTGGCAAGCGACTGAAATTTGGTTTTGCAAATAAGTGGCTAACGCCATGCGACCTTGTTTCCATAGCCAGTTAGCTACTCGGTAACCTTGAAGAGCATGGTAGCCTTTCAGATAAAGTAGTGGCATGGAATACATAGAAACGGCTGGGTCACGGTTTACTGTCGCACAAATATCGCAGGCTGCCGCTTCAGTAATGCTCGGATCTGCAGCAAAAGCTTCTTCAACCACCTCACGCACAGCCATAGCAGGCATTGAAGCAGTATTTAATTTATTGGCCAGAATGTAGCTCAGTGCAGAAGCCAAACTATCATGCTTAATAATAGTGGCATGATAGAAACTGGCGAGCATAGGCTCTTGTTCTGACTGTTCGCGAGCTTCCTTAACTATGGTCTGCCAAACTTTCTCTTTTTCGCACAATTTCATTGTTTTATGTGTCCCGGACGTTCAGTCAAAGTTAGGTCTGTATTTATAGTGATATCGAGTGAGACCTGACCTGTGATACAAGGTTAACGTTCCGCTTTTTTGTCTCGTGCAAGTAAATCTTGCGCGGCTAAGCGTGCATCCTTTCCTTGATACAATACTTGATAAATTTGTTCAACTATAGGCATTTCAATACCAATACGCTGAGCAAGCGCCCAAACTTCTTGGGTATTTCGATAACCTTCAACCACTTGGCCGATTTCCTTCTGCGCAGTATCGACATCTTTGCCCTGACCTAAAGCCAAACCAAAGCGGCGGTTACGGGATTGGTTGTCTGTACAAGTCAGCACTAAGTCACCCAAACCTGCCATACCCATAAAGGTTTCTGCTTCAGCACCCAATGCAATACCTAGACGCGTCATCTCGGCAAGACCACGAGTAATCAACGCTGTTCGAGCGTTGGCGCCAAAGCCGATACCATCAGACATACCTGCACCGATAGCGATAACGTTCTTAACCGCGCCGCCAAGCTGCAAGCCGGTAAAATCGCTGTTCGCATAAACGCGGAAGGTTTTGCTACAGTGGATTTTCTCTTGCAGATCTTTAACAAACTGCGCATCTGGAGAGGCAACCGAAATAGCGGTTGGCATACCCATCGCCAGCTCTTTAGCAAACGTTGGTCCAGACAGTACCGCTAACGAGTGAGAATCGCCAATCACATCGTGAGCAACATCTTGTAATAGTCGACCGGTTTCTGGCTCTAAACCTTTCGTTGCCCAGCAAAGACGCGAGTCAGGACGCAGATACGGCTTTAAACTTTTCAGTACGATACCAAACACATGGCTTGGAACAACCACCAGCAGATCACGACATGCTTCTACTGCTTTTTTCAAATCAGATTCAACAATCAAAGAGTCTGGAAAATCAATGCCTGGTAAAAACTCTTGGTTAGCGCGATCAGCTTGTAATTTAGCCATATGCTCTTGTTCATGCCCCCAGAGAATCACGTTAGCGCCGTTACGTGCTAATGAAATTGCAAGAGAGGTTCCGTAAGAGCCGGCACCGATAACTGTCATTGATATCGTTTTACCGTAGGCATTATTTACTTGTGCTTCTGTCATTGTTCCGCCCGATAGATAATCGTTTGTTAACACTAATTTTATACCCAAAGTTCAATATGCCAATCCCACTTAGGTGTGAGTTAATTAAGATGAATGACTTTGGGTAAAAATAAAAATGCACATCGTACTCATCAAGTACTCTGTGCATTCATTGCCACGAATGGCTACATATTTAAATCGCTATTGCATTAAGCGTCAGCGTTTTCTACGCCTTGACCAGCAGCTTGCTGTTGTAGGTAGTTCATGAACAATGCATCAAAGTTAACTGGTGCTAGGTTCAATTGTGGGAACGTACCTTTAACAACTAGGCTAGAAATAGTTTCACGAGCGTATGGGAAAATGATGTTCGGGCAGAATGCACCTAGACAATGAGCTAGTTGACCCGCTTCCATGTTCTCAACAGTGAAGATACCACCTTGTTGAACTTCACATAGGAAAGCTGTTTCTTCAGCGTTTTTAACTGTAACAGTTAGACGTAGAACAACTTCGTAAACGCCTTCACCTAGTTCACGGCTTTGAGTGTCTAGATCCAGTTTCACATCTGGGTTCCACTCTTTTTGGAACATTACTGGAGAGTTAGGCGCTTCGAAAGACACATCTTTTAGGAAAATACGTTGGATTGCGAAGTTTTGTTGTGCTTCTTGAGTTGCTGCTTCAGCCATTTTTAAGTCCTTAATACTGATAAATTCCGGTCAAGGTTTATACCCTGAGACTAACCGAGAACGTTCTGATTCACGAGGCTGAGACATCATCTAAATGTGTTCCAGAAAAATACGTGTAAAACATCACATCTCTTTCAATCAAATGCTGCCCGTTTAGGCAGCATCTCAAATCGCTTATGGGCGTTATTTCTTACCACGAACAAGCGGAAGTTTTGCATCAACCCAGCCTGTAATACCGTTTTTCAGAACGCTTACGTTCTCAAAGCCAGCTTTGGTAAGTAAATCTGCACTTTCACGAGCAGTTTGTCCCATCTTACATACAACAATGATTGGGTCAGATTTATGACTTTCAAGCGCACCAAAGTTATTCGCTTTGATATCTGTAGGCAAAATGTGAACTGAGTCAGTAATGTGACCACGTTTGAAATCGTCTTTCGCACGAATATCGACAACAACACCATTCTCGCGGTTTAGAAGCTGAGTCACTTCTGGTGCTGTGATCTCTTTGTATGATGCTGTTGCAGATTTATAAATATTGAAAATCAATGCAACTAAAATACCGACCCAAGCTAGTGATAGGATCATATTTTGTTGGAAAAACTGAATGTATTCTTGCATGTCCTGCGCTCTTACCGTTGTGTATCAAATAATGGTGGATCAAAATCAGACAAGGAGTATAACGAGGTTAAACGCCTGAGGCGAGCAGTTACCACGTATAATCCTTGGCTTGTGTCATGGTTTCAGCTTCTTTTACGCCACATTTAAGACAATGAGAAGCCATTTACGCTCGTGGGAATGGGAACGCCGTTACTTTATCAATATGGTCTTCACCAAGCGCCAGCATGATCAAGCGATCGATACCCAGAGCGACACCGGCACATTCCGGTAAACCAGATTCCAGTGCAGCAATCAAATGATAATCAATCGGCTGCTCTTTAAGCCCCATTTCTAAACGCTTTCGATTGTCTTGTTCAAAACGAGCTAATTGCTCTTTCGGGTTGTCCAGTTCATGAAAGCCATTCGCCAGTTCAATACCTTTAAAATAGACTTCAAAGCGATCTGCCACTCTTGAGTCTTGCGGATTGATTTTTGCCAGAGCTGCCTGAGATGCAGGGAAATCATACACAAATACAGGAACCAGTTGACCAATATGAGGTTCAACGCCAATGCTAAAAAGAAGCTGCAATAAGGTATCTCTGTCCTCTTCTGGCTCTGCAATATCACTTAGTCCCAGCATTGCCGCAACTTTCTTCAACTCATTCATCGAACCCTCTAGCGGGCAAACATTCAGTACAGACAAAAATGCATTTTGGTAAGTCATGCGCTCTGCATCACCCACTTTTAATACCAGTTGCAACAAGTCATCCATTTCATCCATCAAATCATGGTGGTCAAAACCGACACGGTACCACTCAAGCATGGTGAATTCTGGATTGTGATAGCGTCCATTCTCTTCGTTGCGAAATGCTTTATTAATTTGATAGATAGAACCGCTTCCCGCTGCGAGTAGTCGCTTCATATGAAATTCAGGGCTTGTCATCAAATGTAAACGGCTACCTTGAGCATAATCAGGACCAATAAACTCCGTTTGAAACGTATGCAGATGGATATCGGTTACTGTGGCATGACTCATTGCTGGTGTATCAACTTCCAGTACATGTCTCAAGGCAAAGAACTGACGAATTTCCGCCAATAATTGCGCGCGCTGCTGTAGTTGCTCTATTGATGCGGTAGGCATCCAATCGGACTTGTTCATTTGTCTATTCACATAATCAGGGTTGGGTAGATTTTACCTTTTCGAATCAAAATACAAAACCTAAACGTGATTCTAATCACACAAGATAAAATTTGTATGCTTATGTTTGCATTACCGAAGCAAAAGCCCAACAGAATCAATTTTTTCCTCTCTGACCTCTCCTAAACTTGCTCTACCACTTTATAAGTGGATTTGGTTTTCTCCGGTGACTTTACAACGCTTTACCCCCTACCGGATAACCACCCAACATAACTAGGAATGAGCACAATAGCTCATCACCAACAGACATTACACTGGAGGATAACTGTGCAGACTATTACCACAGATATCGCAGTCATCGGCGCAGGTGGTGCGGGTCTTCGTACTGCAATTGCAGCAGCTGAAGCGAACCCAAACCTAGAAGTTGCCCTGATATCTAAAGTTTATCCGATGCGTTCTCACACGGTAGCCGCTGAAGGCGGTTCCGCAGCAGTTATCAAGGAAGAAGACAGTTTAGACAACCACTTCAACGACACCGTTGGCGGTGGTGACTGGCTATGTGAACAGGATGTTGTGGAATATTTTGTAAAAAATTCCACTCGCGAAATGATTCAAATGGAGCAATGGGGTTGCCCATGGAGCCGTAAAGAAAATGGCGAAGTTAACGTTCGTCGTTTCGGTGGTATGAAAGTCGAGCGCACATGGTTTGCTGCCGACAAAACCGGCTTCCACATGCTACATACTCTCTTCCAGACTTCGATCAAATACTCTCAAATCAAACGATTCGACGAGTATTTTGTTGTCGACTTGCTGGTTGTAGACGGCGAAGTTCAAGGCTTAGTTGCCATCCACATGTCTGAAGGTGAATTAGTCCTTATCAAAGCAAAATCGGTTGTATTGGCAACGGGTGGCGCAGGTCGCGTATACCACTGTAATACCAATGGCGGCATCGTAACGGGTGACGGTATGGCGATGGCTTACCGCCATGGTGTTCCTCTACGTGACATGGAATTCGTTCAGTACCACCCAACTGGTCTTCCAGGTACAGGTATTCTAATGACCGAAGGTTGTCGTGGTGAAGGCGGTATCATCGTCAATAAAAACGGCTACCGTTACCTGCAAGATTACGGTATGGGACCAGAAACCCCTGTTGGTCAACCGAAGAACAAATACATGGAACTAGGTCCTCGCGACAAAGTTTCACAAGCTTTCTGGCACGAACAGCAAAAAGGTAACACCATCAAACATCCATTAGGTGATGTGGTGCTTCTCGACTTACGCCACTTAGGTGAAGAGTATCTTCAAGAACGTTTGCCGTTCATTTGTGAGCTAGCAAAAGCGTACGTAAACGTTGATCCAGCCAAAGAGCCAATTCCAATTCGTCCAACGGTTCACTACACCATGGGGGGTATTGAAACTAATGGTCAATGTGAAACTCGTATTAGCGGTCTGTTTGCGGTTGGTGAATGTGCGTCAGTTGGTCTTCATGGTGCAAACCGTCTTGGTTCAAACTCACTGGCTGAATTCGTCGTATTTGGTCGCGTTGCTGGTGAACATGCAGTGAAACGTGCAGAAGAATTTAAAGGCTGGAATGACAAAGCGATTGAAGAGCAAGTTCAAGCGATTGAAGGCCGTATTCAAGCTCTTCTAAACCAAGAAGGCGATGAAAACTGGGCGGATATTCGTACTGAAATGGGTCACACCATGGAAGCGGGTTGTGGTATCTACCGTCAAGAAGACTTGATGCAAGAGACCATTGCTAAACTTGCTGAGCTAAAACAACGCTACAAAAAAATCAGTATTAGAGACAAAGGAAAAGTGTTCAACACTGATCTGCTTTATGCGATTGAAGTTGGCTACGGTTTAGAAGTTGCAGAAGCTATGGTTCATTCAGCACTGCTACGTAAAGAATCTCGCGGTGCTCACCAGCGTTTAGACGATGGTTGTACCGAACGTGATGATGAGAACTTCCTAAAACACTCACTTGCTTTCTACACCAACGGCAATGCACCGAAGATCGATTACAGCCCAGTGACTATCACTAAGTCTCAACCTAAAGCTCGACTTTACGGTGAAGCTGCTGAAAAAGCCGCAGCAGCAGAAGCGGCGAAAGAAGCTGGCGTAAGTGCGGAGGATCAACAGTAATGGCAAATCGTATTCAAAAAGTAGAGATCTTACGCTACGACCCAGCAAAAGATGCAGAACCTCATCTGCAAGGCTTTGAAGTACCTTTCGATGAAACAATGTCAGTACTTGATGCTATTGGTTACGTGAAAGATCACTTAGATAAAGAGCTTTCATACCGCTGGTCTTGCCGTATGGCGATTTGTGGTTCTTGCGGCATTATGGTGAACGGCGTGCCTAAACTGGCATGTAAGAGTTTCCTTCGCGACTACCCAAATGGTTTAAAAATCGAGCCATTAGCAAACTTCCCGATTGAAAAAGACCTTATTGTTGATATGACACCGTTTATCGAACGTCTTGAAGCAATCAAGCCTTACATCATTGGTAATGATCGTACACCTGAAGATGGCCCAAATAACCAAACGCCTGAGCAGATGGCTCGCTACAAACAGTTCGCAGGCTGTATCAACTGTGGTCTGTGCTATGCGGCGTGTCCTCAGTTCGGTCTTAACCCTGAATTTATCGGTCCAGCAGCACTGACTTTGGCTCATCGTTACAACCTTGATTCTCGTGACCATGGTAAAGCAGAGCGTATGAAGCTTATCAATGGTGAGAATGGTGCATGGGGCTGTACTTTTGTTGGCTACTGTTCTGAAGTTTGTCCAAAACATGTCGACCCAGCGGCGGCGGTGAACCAAGGTAAAGTGGAATCGTCAATGGACTTCGTGATTGCAATGTTGAAACCAGACGGTTCAACAAACAAAGTGGAGGGCTAAGGATGAGTAATCGTAAACCTTATGTTCGTCAGATGAAACGTACTTGGTGGAAAGATCATCCTTTCTACCGTTTTTACATGGTACGTGAAGCGACGGTTCTACCGCTCATTCTTTTCACCTTGTTCCTGACCGTGGGTCTGGGATCATTGGTAAAAGGTCCTGAAGCTTGGAATACATGGCTTGAATTCATGGCAAACCCTATCGTTATCGCAATTAACATCGTTGCGTTAGCGGGTAGCCTATTTCACGCACAAACCTTCTTCAGCATGATGCCTCAGGTGATGCCAATCCGCATCAAGGGTAAATTGCTTGATAAGAAAATCATTGTATTGAGTCAGTGGGCAGCAGTTGCCTTCATCTCACTTATTGTTCTCATTGTGGTGTAAGGAGCTTATTGTGATTAATACCAATCCAAAACGTTCAGATGAACCCGTATGGTGGGGACTGTTTGGTGCTGGCGGTACATGGTTCGCTATGATTACCCCAATCACTGTTTTCGTATTAGGGATTTTAGTGCCGCTAGGCATTATTGACGCAGATGCCCTTAGCTATGAGCGTGTGGCTGACTTTGCTACTAGCATTATCGGTGCACTGTTCATCATTGGTACGCTAGCGCTGCCAATGTGGCATGCAATGCACCGTGTTCACCACGGTATGCATGACCTGAAATTCCATACCGGTGTTGTTGGCAAAATCGCTTGTTATAGCTTTGCTGGCTTTATCACTCTGATTTCAGTCGTGTTTATCTTTATGATTTAATCTTTTAAGTACAAAAAACCAGCGGAATTTCGCTGGTTTTTTTTCGCTTAACTTTCAGCTGGACAGCTAAACTGCCCGACAAAATCCCAAGGCTGATAATTTGTCGCCTCATCATTTGGCAGTTTATTGGAGTTACTTGAATTTGCTACGTATTCAATCCCCATGTGTACAACTCGGTCACCTCGTTGATAAACATGTGAAAGCTCCCAAAGCGTTGGTAACTGATTATCCTCTGTATGTAACTGCCAATCCCAAGTCGCTTTCGCTGGAGCGGAACCACCGTAGACTGCTGAGTTAGTTGGCGTATACAGCTTACCTTTGTGACGTACTACTTCACCTTGGTAATACTGACCATTTTTTACATTCCATGGTCGTGGTTTCCACTCTGGGTATTGATTGTCACTCACCTGTTCGTTCAAACATTGATACTGGGAATTTGATTGAGATTCAAAATAAACCCAGCCTTCATTACCGCACGCCCAAAGTCTACCTGACGCTGGGTCAAAAGAAAGTTTGCCTAAGTCGCCTTGATACTGGCAGTACTTTGCATCTGGTTGCTCAGCCGTTAAACCTACGCTGTCAGCAATATTTTGTGCAGAGACTGAAAAGCTTATGACAGAAGAAAAGCCAACTGCGACAAGAAATAGTTTTCCGTTCATTCAATGATTCCCGCTTATAAATGTTACATTCGTTCCAAAAAAAATCGGCGAGATCATAAAGGGTGAAGCAAGCAGCCATCAATACAGATGAATGAGCTATCCGTCGGAATTTTAAAGAAAAAAGCCGTCCATTATGGACGGCTTTTCTTTAAAGCATTAGTAAAGTATTACTTAACGCGGCTTACGTATTCGCCACTACGAGTATCTACTTTTACTACTTCACCAATTTGGATGAATAGAGGTACACGAACCACAGCACCAGTAACTAGTGTTGCTGGTTTACCACCAGTACCTTGAGTATCACCCTTTAGACCTGGGTCAGTTTCAGTAACTTCTAGCTCAACGAAGTTTGGTGGAGTAACAGAGATTGGGTTACCATTCCAAAGCGTTAGAGTACAAGTGTTGTTTTCTACCAACCACTTAGAGTTTTCGCCAACTGCTGCTACGTCTGCTGCAATTTGCTCGAACGTTGTGTTGTTCATAAAGTGGTAGAATTCACCATCTGAATATAGATAATCTAGTTCCATATCTACTACGTCCGCAGTTTCTACAGAGTCACCAGACTTAAAAGTTTTCTCTAGAACTTTGCCAGAAAGCAGTTTACGGATTTTTACACGGTTGAAAGCCTGACCTTTGCCTGGTTTTACATACTCGTTTTCGAGAATGACACAAGGCTCATTATCAAGCATAATTTTGAGACCGCCTTTAAATTCATTCGTGCTAACAGTAGCCATATTTCCTCTTACATTCTTCGAGTTAAAATTAATGCCGCACATCATAACCCGAAAAGTCGATTCTGTTGAGCAAAACTGGATCAAACAACTAGCAAATGCTATCTCAGATCCCACTCAGTTACTCAACGAGCTTGGTATTGATCCTACACCTTGGCAAGACGGGTTCGCTGCACGTAAATTATTTGCTCAACGCGTACCGCAAAGTTTTGTTCGTAGAATGGAAAAAGGCAATCCGCACGACCCTTTATTACGTCAGGTTTTGCCGCTTAGCGAAGAGTTTGAAGTACACGAAGGTTACTCAAATGACCCACTGCTAGAACAAAACAACGATATCCCGGGATTACTTCACAAGTACCGCAACCGAGCTCTGATGATAGTGAAAGGTGGTTGTGCGATTAACTGCCGTTACTGTTTTCGCCGTCATTTTCCTTATGGAGATAACAAAGGCACCAAATCAGTATGGCAGCAAAGTCTAGACTACATTGCTGATCACCCAGAACTCAATGAAGTGATTCTTTCTGGCGGTGACCCGCTAATGGCGAAAGATCATGAGCTTACATGGCTGATCGATAAGATCGCAGCGATCTCTCATATCAAACGTCTGAGAATTCACTCCCGCTTACCTGTGGTGATTCCTGACCGAATTACAGATGAGTTGGTGGAGACCCTTGCACAAACTCGTTTGCAAGTAGTGCTTGTTACTCATATCAATCATGCCAATGAAATTAATCTAGAACTCAAACAGCAAATGGCTCGTTTGCGTGCGATTAACGTTACTTTGCTCAATCAGGGCGTAATGCTTAAAGGAGTGAATGACTCCGTTGAAGCTCAGGTCAATCTAAGTGAAAGCCTATTTGACGCTGGCATTTTGCCTTATTACATCCACGTATTGGATAAAGTTCAGGGCGCAGCTCACTTCTTTATTGATGACCAAGCAGCCAAAACAATTATGGCTGGAGTTATAGAACGAGTTTCGGGTTATTTAGTACCTAAGCTGACTCGTGAGATAGGCGGACGCAGCAGCAAAACGCCACTCGATTTGCATCTCGAGTAGTTCTATAGATATTGATTATCTAGCCCATAAAAGCTTTTGTTAGAAAGTCTCGAGGATTCACTGCATACTGCGTGTCTTCACGCCTATATGCACTGAGGCTGTCATGCTTACTTTGGATTCTATTTTCGATCTTGGCCCATTCCAATGGTCCGCTCTACTTTGCTGTATGATCAACGGCTTACTTATTGGTATCGAACGCCAAACTCGCGGCAAACCTGTGGGTATAAGAACATCAATACTGATTATTTCCGGCACTTACTTCTTCATGGCGATGGCGGTTTCTCTGTCTCCAAATACCCTAGATCAAGCGCGCGTACTTGGTCAGATCATCACAGGTGTCGGCTTCTTAGGTGCTGGCGTAATGATGACTCTGGACGGAAAAATACACGGCGTTACCTCTGCAGCGGTAATCTGGGTGTTGGCGGCGTTAGGCCTGATGATTGGTTTAGGTTACTTAACCCAATCAATCATCATCACACTTCTGGCACTGACTGTACTTTATGGTGTGGATAAGGCAGAAAACACTTTCCATAGCTTACGCCGTGGAGTGCACCAGAAGCTTAGACGCCGTCATTAAGACGAGAAAGCGTTGCTCTGGCAACGCTTTTTTGTTTGTGGCTATTGTTCTTGTGTGGAATATACTCAAACTACTTGTAATAGCAGGTAGGCGGCAAGTGAGTGAATCCCCATGAGCATAGATAAACTATGTGATTGGGGTGAACGAACGTAGACAACACCGCTGCGATTTCAAGTGGGAAGAGTATAGATATTAACGCGGTATCCCTCACCTTCTTGCGCAATGAAATCCACAAAGTGGTGAATCGCCTCTAGGGAATCTTCCTCATGATGAGTAACGTAAAGCAACTGACTAATGTTTGCAGAAGCAATTCGATTTAACGCCCTGAACACTAACTTGCGGTTTAGGAAATCCAACCCTTGATATGGTTCATCCAGAATAAGCAAAGCCGGCTGCTTAATTAAAGCGCGACCTATAAGCAACAATCTCTGCTGTCCGTAGTCCAGATTGCGAAAACCGACTTTTTCAAACTGACCCATTTCTAATAGCTGCAACCATTCACGAGCGTGAAGGATTTCTTTCTTACTCGGCTGCTGGTACAAGCCAATCGAGTCATAAAAACCAGACACCAACACTTCTAATGCAGTGCAGTTCACTCGATATTGAAGATGTAAAGCAGAGGAAACCACACCTATGTGACGTTTCACATCCCAAATAGTTTCTCCACTACCACGTTTCATTCCCAGTACTGTCACATCATTGCTGTAACACTGAGGATGGTCGCCGAGAATCAAGCCTAACAAGGTACTTTTGCCACAACCATTCGGGCCTCGAACTTGCCAGTGCTGCCCTTGTTCTATTTGCCAGTTCACACCAGAGAATATTTTCGCATCCACATACTCCACCGTGACATCGTTCATACTCACGAGAGGATTAAGATATTGATGTGGCGATTGGTGAGCTTGTAGAAGCTCCAACATGGCATCGCTTCTTTGCTCAGATAACGCCAACATTTGCGTCATTACAGGGTGATTTAACCACTCATCACGGCTTAATGTTTGCGAAAGCTTTTGCTCGTCAAACAAAGCAACATGAGTAATGAATGGTGGTAACTCATCTTCTCTAGAAGTAATTATGACCAGTTGAATCTGGGTCGCACACTGCTCTAATAGCTCCGAAAGATGCTGGCGATGCGCAATATCTAAACCGGAATAAGGCTCATCCAAAATCATTAACTGTGGTTTCACCGCTAACGCTCGAGCCAGCATCACGCGGCGGGTTTCACCAGTTGAAAGTTGGCGAAAGCCGCGCTTCCTAATGGTCAATAGATCGGTTGTGACAAGCAGCGCTTCCAACTCATCAGGAGTGCAGCCTGATTCGGCTACCAGCTCTTCCACACTAGAACCGTAGTCGATACAGTCCATAAAATCGGTGTCATCTTTTTCCAATTCTAAATCGAGCAATCTCTGCTGCTCATGCAAAGAGACACAGGCTATTTTCTCAGGAAGCCCCGACACCTCGCCTTTTTGCGGCTCTAGTTCGCCACTCAACACTCGTACTAGCAGTGAAGCTGCATGGCTGTGAGTCGAAAACATTCCCCAATGCTCACCAGCTTGCAGTTGCCAGTTATCTATCACTAAAGATACTGATTCTGTTTGATATTTAAGCTGTTGAATTTGCATAGTAACCTTCCTTGGAAAACGAATGTTTATAGTGCATAACTTAGCGGCTAATTTCTAGCTATCCGATAGTCGAGTAAGTTCAAACAGCATAAAAAAATGGATGCTTAAAGCATCCATTTTTATCTCACTAACTAAAAGCTTAGTGTTTGATATTTAATTTACCTGAACCGGCATTTTTCAGCAGATTGTCTTTCACGCTTTCTGCCGTATCGGCTTTATATTGGTAAGTGTTCTTCGGTAGCCAGAACACATTCGCATCCGCTGGGTCTAACAATGTCAATGTTGCATTGCTGCCAGATGATGCTTGGTTTTTCTGAGCAATTGCATTTAGGTCAATTGCCGCGCCGTTAGCTAAGTTACCTTCAGCAAAGAAGTATGTACCACAAGCAGCTTCTTCAAAATCACCGGTTTTCACACAACGCTCTTGGTTGTTAGTACGAGAGTAGTAACCGATGATCTTGTGTTCGAACGTACCTTCACCATCGTTTTTAATGTCAAACACGTTGTTTTCTGCATAGATTTTCGCAGCTGTACCTAAAATTACCGCATCCATCATGCCGTATTTGCCTGCTTCTTTACCCGCTGTAGCATTCAGGTTGAAATAGTTGTTGTAAGAGTGAACACGACCAAAACGTAGACGAGGCATACGCTGACCTGTGTTATCCCAAATGTTGTGGTGGAAGGTGACATCAATTGCGCCAGGACCATAGCCAATCTCAGCATTTGGCTTGTCGCTACCACCTAACAAGTTGGTCTTATCGTGATTCTTGAAGACGTTGTATGAAACAGTAATCTTCGTTGCTGCATTAGTAATATCCACGAGACCATCGTGATGCTGCACTTTTTGCTCTTTGATGTTGTACGGAGCTTCCCATACTGGTGGGAACTGGTCATCGGTACGCTCACCATCACTAAACGTGTTATGGTCAATCCATACTTGCTGAGCGTTATCAATCGCAATTAAATCGTATTCTGAGTTCCAACGGCCGCCTTCTGCACTAGTACAACCGTAAGGGTTTACCGTATCGCTTACAAACTTGTCACTACAGTTACCTTGACCAAATTCATTCTTATTAATACGGAATGAATCCTGAGGATCCCATTGTGGGAAGAAATCAAACGAATCAGAGAATTCGATGTTACGAATGATGATGTTCTTCACCAATTCTTTACCTGCAGTACCCAGACGCAGTGTACCGAACTTGATATGAGCATCGTTACCAACACCTAAGATAGATGTGTTAGAACCGACACGTAAAATGGTGTAATCCGCCTGAGCTTTTTGGTAGCAATCACGCGCATCTTCTAGAGGGCCGTTCACCTTAGGTGGGCGACCATTCTTGGCAAGATCTTGTTTATTCCATACCGCTGGGTCATATGCTGCACGGTAGGCATTGTAGAAAGTATCGTAATCGCTGTAGCCGGTTTCTTCAGCACACTTCGCCATGAAATCAGAGCCAGACATAGACTGACCTTCAGCATTCGCAGTTAAATCGATAGTGCCTTTGATATAGATGATTTTAGGAACGTCACTGGCTGGATTATTTAAATTCGCATCCACACTGCCATAAAGAGCTTCAATTAATTGTGCACGTGTCTCGACCACGTAAACATTTTCAGCTTTCGCTCCTTCACCACCAGTGACAGCGCCGTCAACCGTCGCCCAACCAGTGGCTTGGAAAGAATCAGCAGGCAAAGTTGAAACACTGCTACAACCAGCAAGCGTGGTCATCATAGCAATAGCTAAGTAAGTTTTTTTCATTAGGAGTGCTCCTAGTAGGGTTTTTATTATTGCCTACATTTATAAACCATCGTTTTATAAAAAAGAGATCATCATTTTATTTGTTTGGAATGAATCTCGTTTTTTGGCCAATATATGAACAAAAACATGGACTAAATCTCATATAAAACGCCGTTATAACAAGGAATAAATTAAGATCTTTTCGTACTAGGGCAGTTAGAAAGAAGGGATGATAGACAAGTCTGGATAAACAAATTCTGTAAAACAAAATGGCAGAATAAACAAAAGGCAGAACATGCCATCGCACATTCTGCCTTTAGAGTATCTATGCTCGACCTTAACGATAAGGTCTAGTCAGCACAGGGAATTACATCATTCCCATACCGCCCATGCCGCCCATATCTGGCATCGCTGGACCGTCTGACTTAGGTTTCTCAGTTACCATAGCTTCTGTTGTGATCATTAGACCAGCCACTGATGCTGCGAACTGAAGTGCGCTACGAGTTACTTTAGTAGGATCTAGGATACCCATTTCAATCATATCGCCGTAAACACCCGTTGCCGCGTTGTAACCGTAGTTACCTGTGCCGCCTTTAACGTTGTTTGCAACTACAGATTCTTCATCACCCGCGTTCTTCACGATTTGACGAATTGGTGATTCCATCGCACGAAGTGCTACGCGGATACCTACGTTTTGCTCTTCGTTGTCACCAGTAAGCTCAGTTAGCATTGAAGCTGCGCGGATAAGTGCAACACCACCACCTGCTACAACACCTTCTTCAACCGCTGCGCGAGTCGCGTGTAGAGCATCTTCTACGCGGTCTTTCTTCTCTTTCATTTCAACTTCAGTAGCAGCACCAACTTTGATTACTGCAACACCGCCAGCTAGTTTAGCAACGCGCTCTTGTAGTTTCTCTTTGTCGTAGTCTGAAGTTGCTTCTTCGATTTGTTGACGAATTTGAGATACACGACCTTTGATCGCGTCTTCCTCGCCAGCACCGTCGATGATCGTTGTGTTTTCTTTAGTGATAGTCACGCGCTTAGCTTGACCTAGATCTTCAAGAACCGCTTTTTCTAGCTCAAGACCGATCTCTTCAGAAATCACTGTACCGCCAGTTAGGATAGCGATATCTTGTAGCATAGCTTTACGACGGTCACCGAAGCCTGGCGCTTTAACCGCAGCTACTTTCACGATACCGCGCATGTTGTTCACAACTAGAGTCGCTAGAGCTTCACCTTCAACGTCTTCCGCTACGATTAGCAGTGGACGTGAAGCTTTTGCAACACCTTCAAGAACTGGAAGAAGTTCACGGATGTTAGAAACTTTCTTATCAACCAATAGGATGAATGGGTTGTCTAGGTCAACACTGCCTGCTTCTTGGTTGTTGATGAAGTATGGAGATAGGTAACCACGGTCGAATTGCATACCTTCAACAACGTCTAGTTCGTCTTGAAGTGCTTGACCTTCTTCAACAGTGATAACACCGTCGCGGCCCACTTTTTCCATTGCTTCAGCAATGATGTTACCAACACTTGTATCAGAGTTAGCAGAGATAGTACCTACTTGTGCAATCGCTTTGGTGTCTGCACATGGTACTGATAGCGCTTTTAGTTGTTCAACCGCTGCTGTTACTGCTTTATCGATACCGCGCTTAAGATCCATTGGGTTCATACCCGCAGCTACCGCTTTAAGACCTTCGTTTACGATAGATTGTGCTAGTACAGTTGCTGTTGTTGTACCGTCACCTGCTGCATCGTTTGCTTGAGATGCAACTTCTTTGACCATTTGTGCGCCCATGTTTTGGAATTTGTCTTCCAATTCAATTTCACGAGCAACAGATACACCATCTTTAGTGATTGTTGGTGCACCGAAAGATTTGTCTAGAACTACGTTACGACCTTTAGGGCCAAGAGTTACTTTTACAGCGTCAGCTAGAATGTTTACACCTTCCAGCATTTTTACACGTGCGTCATTGCCAAACTTTACGTCTTTAGCAGCCATGTTGTATTTCCTCTTAAGAATTCGTTATTGATAAGTGATAGAGCGAACTTTTAGTTCTTTTGAGAACATAAGAGCTCAGAGCAATTACTCAACGATTGCTAGAATGTCGCTTTCAGACAAGATTAGAACTTCTTTGCCATCGATTTTTTCTGATTTAGTGCCGTAGCTTTCAGCAAAAATCACAGAATCGCCAACTTTTACGTCCAGTGGAAGAACTGTACCGTTTTCTAGAATGCGGCCTTTACCGACAGCAAGCACTTTACCGCGTGTTGATTTTTCCGCAGCAGAACCAGTAAGAACAATGCCACCAGCAGACTTAGATTCAACTTCTTGGCGTTCAACGATAACTCGATCATGTAATGGACGAATATTCATCGGTCGTCTCTCCTGATTAGATTTCCATTTGGTTAATAAACACTGATTAATTAATAGGTCATTCGACCTAAACAGCTTGTGAATGATATGTGGGGGGCACTCTTTCATATCCCAAGGGGGAAATGAGAAAAAAATGTGACGAAATTAACGAATCAATTGAGAAGTGTTGTTTGTGACTGGCGAGTGAGCTTTATGGCTCTAAGGGCATAGTAAATAATTTGCTTTATTAAGAACTGAACTCATAATAAAGCAATATATTGTGAGGGAAATGATGAAAACGATTGATAGGATTTTACACACCATCAAGCGCGAAGGTGCAGTAACCGCTAAACAACTTGCAGATGACTTGTCCATTACCACTATGGGTGCACGTCAACATTTGCAAAGCTTAGAGGAAGACGGAATCCTTTCCTTCCATGATGTAAAAGTCAAAGTCGGTCGCCCAACTCGCCATTGGTCACTGACAAAGCAAGGACATGATCAATTTGCTGACAGACATGGCGAGCTCACTATCCAAGTTATGGATGCTGTCGAGCACCTTTTCGGCAAGGAGGGACTTGCTAAAGTCGCCGCAGAAAGAGAAGCGCAAACACTGTCTAGCTATCAAAAAGCCTTAGCAGGCTACTCTAATATCGAAGAAAAGCTGAATGCATTAGTTAAGTTGCGCGAGCGAGAAGGCTACATGGCGGAGCTTGAAAAGACCGAACAAGGTTTTACCTTAATTGAAAATCATTGCCCCATCTGCAAGGCAGCTACCCGTTGCCCGAACCTATGTCAATCAGAGCTCAACGTGTTCCAGAATCTGTTGGGACAAGACTATCTAATCGATCGTCAGGAACACATCATTCAAGGCGAACGCCGCTGCACCTATCTGATCAGCAAAGCAGAGTGATTTTCTGCGTCTAGAAAAACTGTCTTAAATTCGAGAATTGAGATTTTCCCCGCACCACACTAAGAATCCTCGCTTAAACTTATAGTGTTGATTATTTCATCACT
This sequence comes from Vibrio sp. HM8-C, assembly GCF_058630515.1. Classification (NCBI taxonomy): domain Bacteria; kingdom Pseudomonadati; phylum Pseudomonadota; class Gammaproteobacteria; order Vibrionales; family Vibrionaceae; genus Vibrio; species Vibrio sp. HM8-C. Next base: position 20,915 of record NZ_JBMMKS010000025.1, on the reverse strand, counting down.
AATTTGTTCTAACTGCCCATTGAACACGTTTTTATAAAGATTTTCTTCAGTTCAAAAAGGTCAGGAATGAATAGAGGAGCCTTTTATGTCCCAACCTCAGTCACAATCCTATCACCAAGAGCTTCCTCCGTTTGACGAACTTGTGGCGCTGGCTAAACAGAATCCTGAAGCGTTCACTCAGTTCAAACGTCAAATGTGTGAAGAGATGATTTTATCGGCCTCACTCAATATGCAGCAAAGATTAAGAGCACAACAAAGCCACATCGATCTTGTTGTAAGCCAATGCAAAAACCCTTATCACATTAACGTCACTTTAATGCGGGAGATGACTATTCAAATGGTGAAGTTCCGTGATGCGCTAGAAGGAGATGTCGAACCACAGCAACAGGCGGTTGTAATTCCTTTCCGTCGTAGCAATGAAGAGTGGCGATAGTCATTCGAAGTTATGTCCCACCAAAAGAGAAAGAACAAAAAAGGAGCTTATGACCCCCTTTTGTTTAAAAGTCTTAGTTACATGAATTCGTTTATAGATTCATGAATTAAACAGGGTCTTTGCCAAAACGGTTGTCCCCGTTAGTACCTTTCATAATTCCACACTCAATCAAAATCCAGCAACCACAAATCAAAGCTGCGGCTGAAATAATCGTTTCGTAAAGCAGAGGCTCGTTTGCCGTCATTGCATTTGCCCCAACAGGGACACTCATACGGCCGATTACCAATGGAATATTCAGCAATAGCCACCAACTATTCTTGTCTCTGTCGTGCCAACGCTTTGCGGTAATAGCCAAATCAGGAATCAAAACCAGCAGTAAGAAAACAGGCAAAATAAATGAAGCGATTCCGGGAAAGAGTTGGTTCGCGCCGACGACAAAACCAATAATCATCGCGTAGTAACAACAATTCCAAATCCAATAGGTTTGACGCCCAATCCGACCTTGGAAAGAAAAAAGTAACGTAGTTAGTGGCATAAGCGCTATCCGTTAATAACTGTTTAACTTAATTGCGAATGATCTTCATAAAGCAGTCTTTATCCATATCACGCAGATCTACCGTCAAACTGTAGACATGGCTTGCTTGTGATACCAGCACATCCATAAGTTGTTGCGCTAATTCTCGTTTTTGCTCAGCCGTTCGTCCTTCGAGCAAATCAAATTGAACGTGTATGAAGTCTTCGCTATCTGCAACATCACCTACCAACCAGTGGTGGCAACGTAAGGTGCGAGATTTTACTGAGCTGGCTTCGAAAAGTCCGCTATTTAATGCAACTTGATGTAAGTCTTCGAGCAGTCCTTGAACATTAATACGCTCTTCAACCGAGTTGGGGTATTCCAGCACTAAATTGGGCATATTCACTTCCTTTGTTTATCTTCCACTATAATTAGCACTCAGTAATAACAAGGTAGCGGATAAAAACCGAGTCTATACCGTTGAATATGTCAGCGAGATCACGACGAATCAGGTCTAAGCAGTGCTTAAGATCCAAGAAAGTCATGACCCTAGTCATGATTTGCTAAATTTTATCTGCTATATTCTGTCGCAATCACATTTAGTTTATATTTTTATAGACTTTCATTTTTTAGATATTGGAGATCTTTCTATGCGTCGTCCTGTCGTAATGGGTAACTGGAAGCTGAATGGCAGCAAAGCAATGGTAACTGAGCTGCTAAATGGCCTTAATGCTGAACTTGAAGGTGTAACAGGTGTTGACGTAGCAGTTGCTCCGCCAGCGCTTTACATCGACCTAGCTGAGCGTCTAATCGCTGAAGGTGGCAACAAAATCATCCTTGGTGCACAAAACACTGACCTAAACAACAGCGGTGCTTTCACTGGTGATATGTCTCCAGCGATGCTGAAAGATTTCGGTGCTACTCACATCATCATCGGTCACTCAGAGCGTCGTGACTACCACAAAGAGTCTGATGAGTTCATCGCTAAGAAATTCGCTTTCCTAAAAGAGAACGGTCTAAAACCTGTTTTCTGTATCGGTGAATCTGAAGCACAAAACGAAGCGGGCGAAACTGAAGCAGTATGTGCTCGTCAAATCAACGCAGTTATCGATGCATACGGTGTTGAAGCTCTAAACGGTGCAATCATCGCTTACGAACCAATTTGGGCTATCGGTACTGGTAAAGCAGCAACTGCAGAAGATGCACAACGCATTCACGCTTCTATCCGTGCGCTTATCGCAGCGAAAGACGCAGCAGTAGCAGAACAAGTAATCATCCAATACGGTGGTTCTGTTAAGCCAGAGAACGCTCAAGCATACTTCTCTCAACCAGACATCGATGGTGCTCTAGTTGGTGGCGCATCTCTAGACGCGAAGAGCTTCGCAGCTATCGCTAAAGCAGCTGCAGCAGCAAAAGCTTAATTTCAAGCTTATTCAAATATCGAAGGCCAGCATTGCTGGCCTTTTTCATATCCCTTAAACGTCCATCCAGACTTGGGTAGTTCATCAGGCAAAGATCGAGTATTCTAGCTACTTTATCGCCAACCTATTATTTCTATGCTCTATAAACACAGCCTCTATGCACGATAAACACGGTCTTCTGTCCGCGCCTATTCCTATTGTATTGCGTCAAATGACGATTCCGATGATATTCGGCTTAATCGCGATTTTGATGTTCAACTTGGTCGATACTTTTTTTATTTCATTACTCGGCACCGAAGCGCTGGCCGCGATCAGTTATACTTTTCCGGTCACTTTTGTCGTCAACTGTATCACTATGGGCATCGGTATCGGTTTGTCGACCAATATCGGTCGATTACTGGGTCAGGGAGCGGCGCACAACGCAGCGCGTTTCTCCAGCCACGGCATTATGCTCGCCATCGTATTGGTTATTGCAGCCTCTTCGATTGGCTATTTCACTATCGAACCACTTTTCCTTTTACTCGGTGCAAAGCAAGAACTTATCCCTCTGATCGAGCAATACATGCAAGTGTGGTATCTGACCATCCCTCTTCTGGTTGTCCCTATGACAGGCAACAGCGTCATTCGCGCTACAGGAGATACCAAAACTCCAGCTAAAATTATGATGCTGGCTGGGGTGATCAACGGCGTTTTAGACCCACTACTTATTTTCGGCTATGGCCCATTCCCAGAGCTTGGTATCCAAGGAGCAGCAATTGCGAGTGCTCTGTCTTGGCTTGGCGCTTTGATGGGTTCATTCTATGTTCTGATTAAACGAGTAAAACTTCTCGCAGCACCTCACTTACCCAGCCTGCGCCACGACTGGAACCAAATACTGAAAATCGGGACGCCTGCGGCGCTCTCAACAGCAATGAACCCTTTGTCTGGTGCATTACTCATGATGATGCTTTCAAGCCATGGCACTGCTGCTGTCGCAGCTTATGGCGCGGCGCAACGTATTGAGTCGATATTAATTCTAGTATTGATGTCTCTGACTTCTTCTTTGACGCCGTTTATGGCACAAAACCTTGGCGCTAATAATCCCAGCCGAAGTTTTGCTGGATTATTTATCAGCCTGCGTTTTTCACTGTTATTCCAACTGATGATTTTCATCATGATGGTGCCGCTCAGCATCCCTCTTTCAAAGTTATTTTCCCAAGAAGCCGCGGTGCAGGATTTGTTGTGGCATTACTTACTTGTGGTGCCGTTCAGCTATGGCTTCCAAGGTGTTGTGATGATGCTTATTTCTGCGTTGAATGCTCTTCACTTGCCTATTAAGGCTTTTCAGTGGAGTTTCATGCGATTGTTCGTATTCACCTTGCCAGTCGCTTGGATAGGTTCACAGCTTTATGGAATTGAGGGCTTATTTATCGGCATCGCTGCAGGAAACGTGGCGGGTGGATTACTAGGGTATCTTTATGCTCTGTGGCTGAGAAAAAACCACTGCGGTGAAACAGCTGCGGAAAACTCCGCCTCTTAAAACGCTTTCAAAACTTAACTTACTTAGCGTTCTATCACATACTATTTGTCCCAAAAACAAAGCCGACGCATCCGCATCGGCTTTGTTGCTTTCAAACTGAGAGCTTTATCGAAAACGATTAGAGAATATCATCTTCTTCAACGACATCTTCATCCGTTTCAAGATCCACATTCAGAGGCTCTTGTGACAAGATTACACCAGTATTATCTGCATATAAGTAATCTTCTGGAAGGAAAGTGACACCACCAAAGTTCACCGGTACATCAACCTCACCAATACCTTGGCTATTAGCACCCACAGGAATTGCAGCCATCGCTTGAATGCCGATGCTCATGTCTTCCAATTCGTCCACTTCACGAACACAACCGTACACAACGATACCTTCCCACTCATTTTCTTCTGCAAGAGCGGCAAGCTCAGCATCAATTAGAGCACGGCGCAGCGAACCACCACCGTCAATGAGCAGCACTCGTCCTACGCCGTCTTGCTCTAGCGTTTCACGAATGAGTCCGTTGTCTTCAAAACACTTCACTGTAGTGATTTGACCAGCAAAAGAGGCGCGACCACCAAAGTTACTAAACATAGGTTCTACCACGTCAACTTGATCGAGGTAAATGTCACATAGTGCAGAGGTGTTGTATTCCATAGCCTTGTTCTCTTTACGAAAAGTCTTTCAACGAGTATATCGGGTGATTAAGCCAATGCAATGATACAGCGCAAATTAACTTGTCAGAGTTTGAGCGATAACCACGCCCACAAACAACAAGTTAGTAATTAAAGAGCATTTAACAATCACAGGTAGCATTGGCGCTATCTGTGCAGGCTTTTCAGTTTGCCACACAGCACGACCATGCTTAGTGACTAAAATCAGACTCAACAGGAAAGGCAAACTGATCCAAAGCGGCTTCTCTTGCATGATGAGATACGCTGCAAACGCGATCACGGCTCCGGATAAAAGCATGAAATGGTATTTCTTCGCTTTCATTTGCCCTAAGCGTACGGGCACTGTGCGCTTGCCACACTCTGCGTCATTTTCGATATCTCGCATGTTGTTGACATTCAGTACAGCAACAGCCATTAAGCCGCAGCCTAATGATGGTAAAAACAAGCTCCAGTCTATGCTTCCTGTGTGAAGGAAATAAGTACCTGACACACCTAAAAGACCAAAAAACAAGAACACAGATAAATCGCCTAAGCCAAGATAGCCATACGGTTTATTACCTACGGTGTAGGCAATTGCCGCCATCATAGCCAACACGCCTAAACCAATAAACGCAAGAATGCTTTGCAAACTATCCAGAGCATAAAGAACCAACATTAATCCAGAGGTGATAGTCATCAACACATTGATTACTATTGCTCTTTTCATATCACTCAAACTTACTGCGCCAGACTGAATTGCACGCATAGGTCCGATACGCTTTTCATTATCCGTACCTTTAACAGCATCCCCATAGTCATTGGCTAAGTTAGATAAGATCTGCAATAAAGTGGCGGTCAGCAACGCTAAAAAAGCGATCGGCAAAGAAAAATGCCCAGAAGAAAAAGCTAATGCGCTTCCGGTAAAAATCGACACTAGTGCGAGAGGGAGAGTTTTCGGTCGCGCAGCATCAAACCATATTTGCAGAGAGTTATTCATGATAATGCTAGGTTGTTCAACAGTGTTGTCAGTATATACCCAAAGCGCACGCGGTGTCAGCGGGCTAACCAACCTCATTTAAATGTAAAAAACCCGCTTTTCAGCGGGTTCTTTTTTAGAACTACAGGATGAAGCGGCTTAAATCTTCATCGGCAACTAACTCACCGAGTTTGCTCTTCACATACGTCGCATCAATGATCAGTGATGAACCTGCTTTATCTGTTGCGTCAAATGAGATTTCATCCATCAAACGCTCCATCACTGTGTGCAGGCGACGAGCACCGATGTTCTCAGTGGTTTCATTCACTTGCCATGCTGCTTCTGCAATTTGCTTGATACCATCTTCTGTGAATTCAACATTCACATCTTCTGTTTTCATCAACGCCATGTACTGCTCAGTCAATGAAGCTTTAGGCTCAGTCAGAATACGTTTGAAGTCATCACTAGAAAGCGCTTCAAGTTCAACGCGAATTGGCAAACGACCTTGCAACTCAGGGATAAGATCCGATGGTCTCGCCACTTGGAATGCACCTGACGCAATAAATAAGATATGGTCGGTACGCACCATACCGTGCTTAGTAGAAACCGTACTACCTTCGATAAGTGGTAGTAAGTCACGCTGAACGCCTTCACGAGAAACGTCTGGACCTGACACTTCTCCACGCTTACAAATCTTATCGATTTCATCGATAAACACGATGCCGTTGTTTTCAACGCTGTAGATCGCTTGCTCTTTCAGCTCATCTTGATTAACCAGCTTCGACGCTTCTTCTTCCGTCAATGCCTTAAACGCATCTTTAATTTTCAGCTTACGTTTCTTCTTGGTATTGCCCGCAAGGTTTTGGAACATGCCTTGAAGTTGGTTAGTCATCTCTTCCATACCTGGAGGCGCCATAATTTCAACGCCCATTTGCGGCACAGCAACGTCTAGTTCGATCTCTTTATCATCTAACTTGCCTTCACGTAATTTCTTACGGAAAACCTGACGAGTATTCGAATTCTCTTCGCTTTGCTCTGCTTTACCCCAAGCGTCACGGGCAGGTGGAAGAAGCGCATCCAAAATACGTTCTTCAGCCAATTCTTCAGCGCGGAATTTAACTTTCTCAGTTGCTTGTTGATGAGTCAGCTTAACAGCGACATCAGTCAGGTCGCGGATAATAGTTTCAACTTCTTTACCGACATAACCCACTTCTGTGAATTTTGTCGCTTCAACTTTGATGAAAGGTGCATTCGCTAGCTTAGCTAGACGACGAGCGATCTCTGTTTTACCCACACCTGTTGGGCCAATCATCAGAATGTTTTTCGGTGTTACTTCTACGCGCAAGCTCTCTTCAAGCTGCATACGACGCCAGCGGTTACGAAGAGCAATCGCTACAGCGCGCTTAGCTTTATCTTGACCGATAATATGGCGGTTAAGTTCATGAACAATTTCACGAGGAGTCATTTCAGACATAATGAATTCCTTAAATTCTAATCACACTGTTTTATGCTTGGTCTTTAGCGATAAGCGCTTGCGGGATTTCTAGCTCTTCGATGGTGTGGTGATGGTTAGTAAAGACACAAATGTCGCCAGCGATGTTTAATGCTTTTTCTGCAATTGAGCGTGCGTCTAAATCGGTATTTTCAATCAGTGCAATCGCGGCTGCTTGAGCAAAATTGCCACCAGAACCAATCGCAATCAAATCATGCTCTGGCTGCACAACATCACCGTTACCTGTGATGATAAGCGATGCTGTTTCATCAGCTACCGCCAAAATCGCTTCCAAACGACGTAAGGCACGATCGCTACGCCAATCTTTCGCCAGCTCAACAGCCGCTTTCGTTAAATGACCTTGGTGCATTTGCAATTTGCTTTCAAAACGTTCGAATAGCGTAAACGCATCCGCTGTACCGCCTGCAAAACCAGCTAATACTTTGTTGTTGTACAAACGACGAACTTTCTTCGCGTTGCCCTTCATTACTGTATTGCCGAGCGATACTTGCCCGTCACCTGCGATGACAACTTTATTATTACGACGTACTGATACGATGGTAGTCACGAGAGGGCCTCTTAATTATTTTCACGATGGAGATGGAAGATATATGAGGATAGGCGGAAAAAAAATCAAGGGAGAGAGAAAGCAAAACGCCCAGATCGTTACTAACTTTTCGTCGTTAACGTACTGGGCGTCTTTCAATTTTTAACCACAAAGCGGTTGCTGTAAAAACTTACTGTTGTTCTTTCCAAATCGCGCAAGGCTCGATTTTGGCGCGCTGCAATTTGTGCTTATCACGCTCAGCATCGCGTTTGAACTTATACGGACCTAATACCACTCGGAACCAACTGCTGTCTTCTTTCTTGCGAATTTTACTGTTGATGCCTTGGAATGCGATATCCAGCTTACGCGCTTCGGCTTGCTGCATATTTTTGTAAGCGCCACACTGCATGATGTATGGGATATCAGAAACCTCTTGCTCTTTGGCAATAACTTCAATTTCTCGTTTTGGCAGAGTATCAACATAGTCCCACTTCTCTGTTGGCGGAGGTGGAATTATCTCTGTCTTCTTTGGCTTAGTTGGTTTTGGCTCTGGCTTAACCGCAACAGGTTTCGGCGGCTCGGGGTCATTGCTTAACGTATATAATCCGTAACCGAGAAGTCCAACTAATACGATTGCAATAAGTCCACTGCGCCAAGGTTTACGACGAGAAGTTGTTTTTTTAGGGGCCGGCTTTTTCTGACTACGACCGCGTCTTACATAATCTTTATTAGCCACTGGAAGTTTTCAATAGTTATAAAATCTGCCCACATGTTAAAGCAGTTTAAAGCGAGTTAACAGACTATTCATGGCAGCACTGTTTTGTGTACTGCCATTGATATTAGCTATTTTAGTGAGATCGAGGTGGAGCGGCACTCTCGCGAACAATCAAATGCGTTTCAAGTAAACGAGAACCAGCTTGTACGTCATGACCACGTAGAAGCTCCAGCATCATTAGCATTGCTTGACGACCAATCTCATAACGAGGCTGAGAAATCGTCGTTAATGGTGGATCGCAGTATTGTGAGAACTGGATATCATCAAATCCAACCACAGAGAGATCACGAGGAATGCGCAAGCCTAAACGTTTCGCTTCTTGCATTGCGCCAATCGCCATTGTGTCGTTATGACAGAAAATAGCAGTAGGTGCATCAGGTAACGAAAGCAATTGGCGTACAGCTTTCACGCCCGACTCAAAAGTGAAATCACCATAAGTGGTATACGTCGGATTCATCGTAATACCAGCTCTGCGCAGTGCCTGCTGGTAACCTTGGTGGCGGAACTGGCAAAGTGTCGCACTTTCTGGACCAGAAATTTGAGCAATACGTTTATGGCCCAACTGAGTCAGATAGTTCACAGCTTCAAATGCCGAAGTTAGGTTATCGATGTGAACCGTCGGTAGCTCTAGTTCTGGTGCAAACTCACAAGCCATCACCATTGGCGGAAGATTTTTCTGCTCAGGTTTGCTCACATCAAATGGTAAGTCAGTGCCTAACAGCAACATGCCGTCGGCCTGCTTGGTAAAGACTAAATTAACGAATGAGCTTTCTCGTTTCTTCTGCTGACCACTGTCACCCAGTAAAACAAGATATCCATGCTCCATTGCAGCGTCTTCGATACCACGAATAATTTCGGTGAAATAAGGGTCACAAATATCCGGTACGATCGCTACGATGGTTTTGGATTCATTTCGACGCAGATTTCTCGCTAGAGAATTCGGTGAATAGCCAGCTTCTAAAACCGCTTCTTCTACGCGTTTGCGAGTTGAAGACGATACTTTCTCAGGATTCATCAGAGCTCGCGACACCGTCGCGGTCGATACGCCAGCAAGCTGGGCAACATCCTTCATTGTCGCCATGTTAAATAGCCCTCTTTTCTATTCCTTTGTCGTGTTCAAGCAAACCACGCTTAAACACGTTTTGTAATTATGTTAATGGCGCATAATTTGTGTGATACACACCTAGCCTTTCAGTGAGAAAAATACATTTCACAAAACGAAAACGTTTCACTGAGAAAATTCTACCGTTAGTCTATTCATTTCTAAGCAGAAAGTTACGGTCAAATTAACAAAATTTGCACTACAAGCGTGATTTTTATCACATTAGAGAATCTTTATATAGTACAGCGTATTACCCATCTTCATTTGCACCATTTAAAAGCAACAAAATCAGCTTAAATCTTGAGGCTCAATGTCCAGCGTCCAGCGTACTTTACTGGCTAATGGCAGCATTGAAATTGCAGGTTTGGCACTCATCAATATTTTTTGCATCACAGAGCGAGCTTCCGCTTGTAAAAGAAGTTGCCAGCGATATTTTCCGGCACGTTTGGCCAGTGGCGCAGGCGTTGGCCCTAATACCATACAATGCTGGTCAAATAACGGATGTGCTTCTAATGTATGGCGAACCTGACGCAAGAAATCTTCCACCATCTGAGACTGGTTCGCTTCTGCTCTAAACAGGGTCAGATAAGTATATGGTGGCAACATTGCCAATTTGCGCTCCGCTAAAGCAGTCAAGGCAAAATGGTGATAATCACGCTGAAGAAGATCTTGTAGTAAGCTGTGCTCTGGGTGGTGAGTCTGCAATATCACTTCGCCCGGTTTACTGGCTCGTCCGGCTCTTCCTGCTACCTGAATGAACAGCTGCGCTAAACGCTCTGAGGCTCTGAAATCACTGCTGTAGAGCGAACCGTCCACATCCAAAAGAGCCACTAAAGTCACATCAGGGAAGTGATGCCCTTTCGCCAACATCTGCGTACCGATAAGGATCTGGTATTCACCTTTACGAATCGACTGTAATGCCGACTCTAAGCTACCCTTTCGGCGAGTGCTGTCTCGATCGATACGAATGGTTTTATATTCAGGAAATAAATCTGCCAATTGCTTCTCAAGCTGTTCAGTACCGACACCAACTGTCACCAACTGGGTCGAACCGCAGCTCTGACACTGATGAATAACTGGGCGCTGCGAACCACAATGGTGGCAGCGAATTTCATTGCTGTATTGGTGGAAGGTGTAATACGCATCGCAGCGCTGGCAGTCGGCGATCCAACCACACTCGTGACACATTAATGCAGGTGAAAAGCCTCGGCGATTGAGAAATAGTAATACTTGGTTGCCTTCAATCAGATGACGCCGCATGTCAGCAATCAATGGTGCGGACAATCCACTTTCGAGATATAAACCTTTCACATCCAAAACGCTGTTGCGAGTAGGCACAGCTACACCAGCACGTTCTGTCAGTTGTAGATGATGATATTTGCCCGTTAACGCATTGTGTAACGTTTCTAACGCTGGAGTCGCTGAACCCAATACAATCGGAATCTGTTCTTGATTAGCTCTCATCACCGCCACATCACGGGCATGATAACGCAGACTATCCTGCTGCTTGTAAGAGCTGTCATGCTCTTCATCAACAATAATAATACCGAGATCCGCAAACGGCGTTAACAATGCCGAGCGAGTACCAATCACAATGCCTGCCACTTTATCGCGCGCCGACAACCACGCGTTTAGCCGCTCGGTATCATTGAGCCCAGAGTGAATCACTTCTACAGGCACATTAAAACGCTTTTTAAAACGGTTGATGGTTTGAGGGGTTAAACCAATTTCAGGCACCAGCACTAACGCTTGTTTCCCTTGCTCTAATACCGGCTTAATTAGGTTGAGATAAACTTCTGTTTTACCTGAGCCTGTAACCCCTTCCAATAAATAGCAGCCGAAACCTTTGCTACTGTTGACTGAAGCAATCGCAATGGCTTGTTCTTGGTTTAATTTTGGTTTTTCAACATCCGCTTCAATCTGCTTCGGCCAAGCTTTGAACTGCGGCTTCTGCTCACTAACTTCAATCCATCCCTTTTCTTGCAAGCTTTTGAGAGTCGCTGTGCTGACGTCTTCTTCCAACAATGAAGAATGAGAAACGGCGCCAGAAGTAAGAAGGTTCATGACTTGTGCTTGCTTAAAGGCACGTCCGAAACCTTGCATCATTTGGTTACGACCACTGGGTGTCATTTGCCACTCTTTACAACTGGCAAAGTCTGCAGGTTTACCTTTACGTAGCGCGCTCGGCATAGCGTTAGCAAGGGTATCGCCGAGAGGAAATTGATAGAACTGACTGCACCATTTCAGCAGCGAGTACAGTTTATCCGGCCAAACAGGTTGAGAATCTAAGACTTCTTTGACTGATTTTAACTGTTCAATTGAAAATTCGGATTCTTGCGCAAACTCGGTAACAATTCCCACCAGAGTTTGACGGCCAAATGGCACCGATACCCTTCCGCCAATAATTGGAAAAAGATGGCTAGGAATGAGGTAATCAAACTGTTTGTCTAGTGGCACAGGCAGTGCAACACGAGCTATCGTTGGGCGCATAATGGTTTTTAGAGAGCAAAAATCAAAGAAAATACAGTCTACTGGATGATGCAATGAAATTCGAGCAACTAAAGTGGCGAAAATAACAGCGAAAGCGGTTGATCAGTGACTCAGGATTCATTACTATATCGCGCCTTGATGAGACGCTTGTAAGAACGCTCTTCAAGTGTCACTAATTATTTATTAATTTACGTGTGGTGTCCGGCAAAGATTCGGATGGCGACACGGCCTAATTTGAGGTTATCCCATGAAAGCTGGTATCCACCCAGAATACAAAGCAGTAAACGCGACTTGCTCTTGCGGCAACTCTTTCGTTTTCAACTCTACTCTAGGTAAAGACACAATGCACCTAGACGTATGTGACAAGTGCCACCCATTCTACTCTGGTAAGCAACGTATCGTTGATACTGGTGGTCGTGTTGATCGCTTCAACAAGCGTTTCGGCGCTCTATCTAGCAAGAAGTAATTTTACTTTACGCGAAGATTCAAAAAAGGACGCTACGGCGTCCTTTTTAGTTTCTAACGTTCCGAAACCTCAACATTTCGAACCAAAGAATCTGGTCTTAGGAGCTCTATTTCTCGCGTATCAAAACTATGAAGATCCATTGACATACTCTAGAATGAGTGGCCTTAACAAAAACAATAAGGCTCCACCTAATGTCCAATAATGATCGCCATGAACTCACCGAGGAAGAAGCTTTTCGTCAGCAAGCCCTCGACTACCACGCTCTACCGACTCCAGGAAAAATTGCCGTCGCGCTAACCAAACCAGCCGATTCAGCAAAAGACTTAGCTCTCGCATACAGCCCAGGCGTTGCAGAACCCGTTCGCGAAATCGCACAAAACGTAGAAAACGTTTATAAATACACAGCCAAAGGCAATACCGTTGCGGTAATTTCTAACGGTACAGCCATCCTCGGTTTAGGTAACCTTGGTCCTATGGCATCTAAGCCAGTTATGGAAGGTAAAGCTCTATTATTCAAACGCTTTGCAAATCTAGACTCTATCGACATTCAAGTGAAACATCGCACTATCGATGAGTTCGTTGATACGGTTGCTAACATCGCAGATACCTTTGGTGGTATCAACCTCGAAGACATCAAAGCTCCAGATTGTTTTGAAATTGAACGTCGCTTGATTGAACGTTGTGATGTACCTGTATTCCACGACGACCAACACGGTACCGCAATTGTTACCGCGGCAGGTATGCTGAACGCTATCGAGCTGCAAGGCAAACAGCTTAATGAATGTACTATCGTGTGTTTGGGCGCTGGCGCTGCAGCAGTCGCATGTATGGAGCTGCTAATTAAATGCGGTGCGATGCGTGAAAAAATCTACATGCTTGACCGTAAAGGTGTGATTCATACTCGTCGTGATGATATCAACGAATACAAACAGTTATTTGCTAACAACACAGACAAACGCACACTTGAAGATGTTATCAAAGGTGCAGACCTGTTCTTAGGTGTTTCAGGCCCTAATCTACTCACCGCAGATGAACTGAAGCTGATGGCGGAGAAGCCTGTTGTGTTTGCATGTTCAAACCCAGATCCAGAAATCAAACCGGCTCTTGCACACGCTGTACGTGACGATTTAATCATGGGTACAGGTCGCAGTGATTATCCAAACCAAGTGAATAACGTACTGTGTTTCCCATTTATCTTCCGTGGTGCGCTCGATGTGCGTGCGAAAGTGATTAACGATGAAATGAAACTCGCTGCGGTTGCGGCCATTCGCGAATTAGCGAAAGAACCAGTACCAGAAGAAGTATTGAAAGCCGCAGGTGTTGATTCACTCACGTTCGGTAAAGAATACATCATCCCGAAACCGATGGATCCACGCTTACTACCACGTGTAGCAAAAGCAGTTGCTCAAGCCGCTATTGATTCTGGTGTTGCTCGTATCGAGATGCCAGAAAACTACATGGCGAACTAAATTCAGTTACTGCATTGAACGCAATAGCATCAAAAAAGCCCTGATTCAAATCAGGGCTTTTTACACATATCTGCACAATTGGGCGGAAAAACAGATTAACGACAGCAATTAGTCGTCGTAAGCCTCGAACTCAATGCCCATTTCTGTCATTAGCGCTTTCACTTCTGCTGGAATATCGTCCGGACGGTCTTTACGTAAATCTTCATCCGTAGGTAGTGGCTGACCAGTATAAGCATGTAAGAATGCTTCACATAAAAGCTCACTGTTGGTCGCATGACGCAGGTTGTTGATCTGGCGGCGAGTACGCTCATCTGTGAGTATTTTCAATACCTTAAGTGGAATTGATACGGTGATTTTTTTCACCTGCTCACTTTTTTTTCCATGCTCTGCATAGGGGCTTATATATTCACCGTTCCAGTCTGCCATTGCGCACCTTCATTGTTCGAATTCGAGTAATAATTCCAAAGGCTAGATTTTAGCGGGATTTACTGCCATAAGCAAAGACATATAGACGTCTAGAAGTATTGACGTCTCAAAAAATGAGAAGTAAAGTAAGATGCAATTCCCCAATATAGACGAACACATGTATTCTTACTGTGAATTTGGATGTCTATTTAAGAGTCTCAGGAAAGGAAACACTCATGACCAAACGCAAGCCAGCTACAATCGCAGTTCGTACCGGAATCGAATCAGATACTCAATATCACGCAGTCGTTCCGCCAATTTATTTATCGACTAACTATGGCTTCCCTGCGTTTGGTGAAGTGCCTCAATATGACTATACCCGTTCCGGCAACCCAAACCGTGGCTTATTAGAAAAGGCACTCTACGAATTAGAAAGCGGTGAAGGTGCAGTCGTTACTAACTGCGGTACTTCCGCGCTAAACCTGCTTGCGTCAACATTACTTGGCCCTAACGACTTCATTGTTGCACCACACGATTGCTACGGCGGCACTTACCGTTTGTTCAATACTCGTTCAAACAAAGGCGATTTCAAAGTGCTTTTTGTTGATCAATCTGATGAACAAGCACTTGCAGCGGCATTGTCGAAAAAACCAAAACTCGTGCTGTTAGAAACTCCGTCGAATCCGTTAGTGCGAGTGGTTGATATCGAGAAAATCTGCCAACAAGCAAAAGCCGTCGGCGCTCTAGTTGCTGTAGACAACACATTCTTAACTCCGGTTTACCAAAAGCCGCTAACGCTGGGTGCTGACTTTGTTATCCACTCAACCACCAAGTTCATCAATGGTCACTCAGATGTGATTGGCGGTGTGGTGATCAGTAAAACCAAAGCTCATGCTGAAGAACTAGCTTGGTGGGGTAACTGTATTGGTGCAACGGGCACACCATTTGATAGCTATATGACGCTACGTGGTATCCGTACTCTTGGCGCACGTATGCGTGTGCATGAGGAAAGTTCTCTGCAAATTTTGGATTATTTGAAATCACAGTCACTGATCAAAACCATTTATCACCCTAGCCTGCCTGAGCATCCAGGGCATGAGATTGCGAAGAAACAGCAGCTAGGTTTTGGCTCAATGCTGAGTTTTGAGTTTGCTGGTAGCTACGAGCAACTGAAGTACTTTGTTGGTGAACTAGAGCTTTTCTCTCTTGCAGAATCTCTAGGTGGTGTAGAAAGTTTGATCTGCCATCCGGCGAGCATGACTCACCGAGCGATGGGCGAAGCAGCACTTGCTGAAGCAGGCATTTCTCAACTATTACTGCGCTTGTCAGTTGGCTTGGAAGATGCGTCGGATCTTATCGCTGATTTGGACCAAGCCTTTACCAAAGCTAAGGAGAAGTTTTAATGACTGTTTCACGCCAGCTACATAAATTTGGCGGTAGTAGCTTAGCAGATCCAGAGTGTTATTTGCGTGTCGCGAACATTCTAAAAGAATACTCACAACCTGAAGATTTGGTGGTTGTTTCAGCGGCGGGTAAAACCACCAACCGCTTAATCGCATTTTTGGAAGCATTGAACAAAGACGGCCGTGTTGCCCATGAAACACTGCAATCATTACGTCAGTTCCAATGCAAACTGGTTGAAGACTTACTTGAAGGTGAAGTTGCTGACAATCTGTTAACTCAAGTAAACGGTGAGTTTATTCGCTTAGGTGAGCTAACCGCGCCACTGACCAAAGCACAGCAAGCTGCCGTGCTTGGACATGGTGAAATGTGGTCAGCTCGTTTGTTAGCAGCGCTGCTCAACCAAAGTAATTTGCCAGCGGTTTCACAAGACGCTCGCGAGTTCCTACGTGCAGAAGCAGGCACTCAGCCTGAAGTAGACCGTTCACGCTCTTATCCGCTACTGAAAAAAGTACTCGCTCAGCATGCACATCATCGTATCGTGATTACCGGCTTTATGGCTCAGAATGACCAAGGTGATACCGTTCTACTTGGTCGCAATGGTTCAGACTATTCTGCAACGGTCATCGGTGCGTTAGCTGACGTTGCTCGTGTAACGATTTGGAGTGACGTCGCTGGTGTATATAGCGCAGACCCACGTATCGTAGCGAACGCATGCCTACTGCCTCTTTTACGTTTGGATGAAGCCAACGAGCTGGCTCGCCTTGCTGCACCCGTTCTACATAGCCGTACACTCCAACCTGTTGCTCAAAGTGCGATGGAACTTCAGCTACGATGCAGCCATAAGCCAGAATCAGGCTCAACCAAAATAGAACGTGTTCTCGCATCAGGGCGCGGCGCAAAAATCATTACTTCATTAGATGAAGTACTGCTAATTGAACTTGAATTTGGTCATGGACATGATTTTGCACGTGTCTACGATGAAACCCTTGAGAAGCTCAAACGCGAACAACTTGAGCCTCTCGCATTTGAAGCACAAGCCGACCAACACAAGTTACGTTTGGCTTATACCGCTGAAATTGCATCTGGAGCACTGTCTTTCCTCCAAGACATCGCAACCGCAGCCGACATCAAACTGAAAGAAGGTTATACCTTAGTGGGCGCAGTCGGTGCAGGTGTCACCAAGAACGCTAACCATAGCTACGGCTTCTACCAACAGCTGAAAAATGCTCCGGTTGAGTTTGTTTGCGAAGCGGAATCAGAACTAAGCCTAGTCGCGGTACTACGCCAAACACCAGTTGAGAAATTGGTGGTCGGTGTCCATAACCAAATTTTCCAAGCGCAAAAGCGTGTAGCTCTTGCCCTATGTGGTAAAGGCAACATCGGTTCTAGCTGGTTAAAACTGTTTGCAGAGCAAAAAGAAGAGCTAGAAAAGCGCAGAGGTATGAACTTTGAGTTGGTTGCCGTGGTTGATAGCCAGACATACTGGTTCGATCCAAAAGGCATCGATCCGGAAACCGTACTCAACCGCTACCGTGATGAAGCTATCCCCAATGAAGACAATAGCTGGCTCTACAAGCTTGGCAAGCTGCAAGGCTACGATGATGCTATCGTGCTGGATGTGACGGCGAGTAAGATTCTGGCGAATCAGTATTTGGATATTGCAGAGCAAGGTATGCACCTTATCTCTGCCAATAAAGTTGCTGGTTCTGCATCGAGCGAATACTACAACGAAGTCAAAGATGCGTTTGCAAAGATCAGCCGTCACTGGCTGTATAACGCAACGGTTGGGGCAGGTTTACCTATCAACCACACCGTTCGAGATTTGCGTGAAAGTGGTGATGAAATCACTGCGCTGTCTGGTATTTTTTCAGGCACTCTTTCGTGGTTATTCCAGCAATACGATGGCTCAATTCCGTTCAGTGAGCTGGTGGATTTAGCGTGGCAACAAGGTCTAACCGAACCAGACCCTCGTAACGATTTGGACGGCTCTGATGTTATGCGTAAGCTGGTTATCCTTGCTCGTGAATCTGGTCTGGAAGTAGAACCACAAAGCATACGCGTTGAATCTTTAGTACCTAAAGAGCTACGTGATATTTCGTTGGATGATTTCCTTGATAACAGCAAATTGCTTAATGAGCGATTAGCTGAACGTCTAGCGAAAGCTCAGAAGCAAGATAAAGTGCTTCGCTATGTTGCTCGTCTGGAGAAAAACGGCAAAGCAAGTGTCGGTGTTGAAGCTCTGGAAAAAGATCATCCACTGGCAAACCTATTGCCATGTGACAACATCTTTGCCATAGAAAGTCGCTGGTACAAAGACAATCCTCTGGTCATTCGCGGACCGGGCGCAGGTCGAGAAGTGACCGCTGGCGCAATTCAGTCTGACCTCAACCTGCTTTCAAGCTTCTTATAACCTTATAAAACTCGCCGTAACTGGCGAGTTTTATCGTTTTACTGCTAGTAAATACCTTTCATCCAGAACAACACTCGAAGTTGCCGCAATTTGATATGAAAAATCACCATCTTGATTTTAAATTAGTTGAAATGGCTTCACGATCAACATGAGAAAAATTCATAATAGTTGGGTTGACATTAAAACGTATTCAATACATTCTGTAGCCATATAGACGTCTAAACGTCAATTTAAACGAATATCAGCGTTTGTAGCGAGAGCTACAAGGAGAGAAAAGATGGGATACACACACGCAGGCCATATTGACGCTTTAAATCAGAATATTTCTGAACTTTCTAACATTAATGTGTCTTTTGAGTTTTTTCCGCCAAGTTCAGAAAAGATGGAAGAAACCTTGTGGAACTCTGTACACCGTCTAAAAACTCTTCAACCTAAGTTTGTTTCTGTTACCTATGGTGCAAACTCTGGTGAGCGTGACCGTACACACTCAATTATCAAAGCAATCAAAGATCAAACGGGTCTGGTTTCAGCACCACACTTAACTTGTATTGACGCTTCTCGTGAAGAGTTGATTAATATTGCCGATGATTACTGGGCGAACGGTATTCATAACATTGTTGCGCTACGTGGTGATATCCCTCCTGGTGGCGGTAAGCCTGAGATGTATGCATCTGATCTGGTTGAACTATTAAAGTCTCGCCATGATTTTGATATCTCTGTTGCGGCATTCCCAGAGGTACACCCAGAAGCCAAAAGCGCTCAAGCTGACTTATTGAACTTAAAACGTAAAGTGGATGCGGGTGCTAACCGTGCTATCACTCAGTTCTTTTTCGATGTAGAAAGCTACCTGCGCTTCCGTGACCGCTGTGTGGCTGCTGGTATTGATGTAGAAATCGTACCGGGTATTCTGCCAGTATCAAACTTTGCACAGGCATCTCGTTTCGCAGCGCAGAACAACGTGAAAGTACCAAGCTGGATGGCAAAACAGTTTGAAGGTTTGGAAGATGACGCTGTGACTCGTCAACTAGTAGGCGCAAGCCAAGCCATCGATATGGTTCGCGTGCTATCTCGTGAAGGCGTAAAAGACTTCCACTTCTACACGCTAAACCGTGCCGAAATGACGTACGCGCTGTGCCATACGTTAGGTGTTCGCCCTACTCGTTAATTTTGAAGATATCGACTTTCTCGATATTCGAAGCATAAAAAAACGCCGATGTTGTTCGGCGTTTTTTATTTGTGAAAAGTTCAGGCTTATTCCACGTCATCCATTTTGCCAAGTAGGCTACGAATACGCTCTTGCCATTGATCGTGCTCTTGTTGGATTTGTTGCGCTTTTTGTACAGAAGCTTCGTGGTTTGCTTTCAACTCATTTGCTTCTTCAACTAGCTTTTGCTTCTCTTCTTTAAGCTCTTCAACTTCCATTTGCAGTAGAGCGATTGTGTCAACCGCGGTTTGGATTTTTGCTTCTAGTTGTTCTAGTACTTCAAAAGACATGGTACTTACCCTTTATTGATTCGGTTGAAATGGACAAAACGTCACTTATTGCCCCATTCTACTCAGCCCAGCCCAGAGAAACACTCACTATATTCGATCTTTTTCGCTATTCGCTTAAAAAAACAGCGCAAATTTACCTGACGCTAACTTTCACCCAAGAAACTGACTACGCGATGATCAGAATCCTTCCGGTAACGTGCTAAATCTCACTATCTTTTGATCCAATACAACTCTCTACTGGGCTAATTAGCAAACGTTTTCCTACTATTATGTTAGAATGCCGCCGAAAATTATCCCCTATCGTTCTGAGTTGGAGTGAAAATGAAACGTGATTTAGCAATGGCTTTTTCTCGAGTCACAGAAGGTGCTGCACTAGCAGGTTATAAATGGCTTGGCCGTGGTGATAAAAACGCCGCAGACGGTGCAGCTGTAGAAGTCATGCGTACACTACTGAATCAAACCGAAATCCAAGGCGAAATTGTTATTGGTGAAGGGGAAATCGACGAAGCACCGATGCTGTTCATCGGTGAAAAAGTTGGCTTAGGCGGTGATGAAGTAGACATTGCCGTTGACCCAATCGAAGGCACTCGTATGACAGCGATGGGTCAGTCGAATGCATTAGCTGTTCTTGCTGCTGGCGAAAAAGGCAGTTTCCTAAAAGCACCAGATATGTATATGGAAAAACTGGTGGTTGGTCCGGGAGCGAAAGGCTGTATCGACCTGAATAAGCCGCTGAAAGAAAACCTAGAAAACATTGCTCAGGCTTTAGGTAAATCACTTGATACGCTTGTGGTTACAACGCTTGCCAAACCTCGTCACGACGCAGTGATTGCTGAAATGCAGCAGATGGGCGTTCGCGTTTTTGCAGTGCCAGATGGCGACGTGGCAGCTTCAATCCTAACTTGTATGCCAGATAGCGAAGTGGATGTGATGTACTGTATCGGTGGTGCACCTGAAGGCGTGGTATCAGCTGCGGTAATTCGTGCTCTTGATGGCGACATGCATGGTCGCTTACTTCCTCGTCACCAAGTAAAAGGTGATACCGAAGATAACCGTATCTGGGGTGCTAGCGAGCTAGAGCGCTGCAAACAGATGGGCGTTGAAGCGAATGTGGTTCTGAAGATGGAAGATATGGCGCGTAGCGATAACATTATCTTCTCAGCGACGGGTATCACTAAAGGCGATCTACTGGAAGGCATCTCTCGTAAAGGTCATATTGCAACAACAGAAACTCTGTTGGTTCGCGGACGTTGCCGTACAATTCGTCGTATTAAATCGATTCACTATCTAGAGCGTAAAGACGCAGAGATTCGCGACATTATTCTCTAAGTATCAAACGTAAAAATCCACCTGCAT
>NZ_JBMMKS010000024.1:0-43815 GCF_058630515.1 Vibrio sp. HM8-C | reverse complement strand
TTAGTGACTAGCTACTTAGCGATTACATGTAATCACTAAGTTTGAATGTCAGTGTGTGCACATCGTTTTTCAGCACTAAAGAATCTTTGGTTAACGTGATGTCACTCCAGTCTTGTAGCGTTTGAGAAACCGCCTGTTCAGTGTCCATAATGTCACCAATACACATCTTCATGGTTTTACCCATTTTCTCTATACGGAACTTGTTGTCCTTCAGTTCTGCTTGGCCAAAGAAGTTGTTACAACCAGCGTTACCATTAGCGATCATTTTCTCGCCGATTTCTAAGCTAGGAGTTTTTAAGCGTTCATTCTTCACTACGTCTTTGCCATCAACTTGGATCAGTTCCCAATTGTGATGTTGTAGATCCTGAGCAGTAATTTGCACTTCATCCCCCGTACTTTGACAAGCCGTTAGAATTACAGGTAGCGTAACCGCTGCAAGTAGCGATTTTGAAATCAGCTTCATATGTTTCACTCCGAATGTGGAAATTCCGCTCAGTATAGACAATAAAACACTGTTTTTGTCAGCATAAGGTCATAGATTGAGTCTTAAATTACAGTGAAACATTTGTTAATCATTGATTTATATTAGTTTTGTCTGTTAGTGAATTGCCAAATGTAAGCGATTTCTTATATTTGTTTAACACTCTTACGAATCGAGAGTGTCGGCTCAAGCTGAATGATTTCAGGCTCATTGCTCTGCTTGTTGAGCTTTTTTAAGAGGGTATCGACGGCGGCTTTACCTAGTCGATATTTCGGCTGGTGGATGGTGGTTAGTGCTGGCGACATAAACTTGGCTATGTGGATATCGTCGTAACCGATAATGGAAAGATCGTCTGGCACGCTAACATTGTTTTCATTCGCTGCGTTAATCACACCCATAGCCATCATGTCGTTTCCTACAAAAAGAGCACTAGGTAGCGAACCTGATTTTAATAGCTTATTAAAAGAGTCGTATCCGCCTTGGCATTCAAAGTCAGACTCAACAACCCAATCAGGATTAATCTCTAGCTTGGCTTCGCGTAGGGCACGCTTGTAACCTTCATAGCGCATTTGGGCTTGGTGATGATGTAAAGGTCCAGTGATACAGCCGATGTGCTTGTGACCACATTCAATCAGATGTTTGGTTGCGATGTACCCACCAAGCAATGAGTTGTCTTGGATTTTATCGCTGGAAAACAGCATTGGTCCCCAGTCCATGACGACAACGGGAATATCTGGGTATCGTTCAAACTCATCGATGCGCTCACCCACCAATGTAGAACACATCAAAATAATGCCGTCGACGCGTTTTTGCAGCAGAGTATTGATAGAGGCTTTCATGCGTTCATGGTCGCCTTCTGTGTTACACAGAATCAGGTTGTAACCTTGCTGATAACAGTTGCGTTCGACACCTTTTACTACTTCACCAAAGAAAGGGTTGGTTGATGTCGTCATCAACATACCTATGGTTTTGGTGCGGTTCATCTTAAGGCTGCGGGCTAGAGCGGAAGGGGCATAATTGAGTTCTTGAGCGGCTTTGTTTACCCGTTCCGCAATCTCATCGCTTACGAAACGGGTTTTATTTATAACATGGCTAACAGTTGATGTTGAGACTCCAGCGAGCTTAGCGAGATCCTTCATTGTTGCCATGAAACTTTTATCCTTTAGTTTTGTTCTGCTAGGAATGCATCAACCTCTGCGCGTTGTGGAATAGAGGTTTGCGCGCCAAAGCGAGTAACAGAAATCGCCGCGGCTGCATGAGCAAATTTAATCGCTGATTCTAAAGGCATTTGTTCTAACAAGCCAGTAACAAAAGCACCGTTGAAGGTGTCTCCAGCAGCAGTTGTATCTGTCGCTTTCACTCTAAATCCCGGGATTATGCTGCCTTTACCTTGTTGGCTTAACCATACACCTTTTGCGCCCAGTGTAATCATCACTGTTTCGATGCCTTTGCTATGAAGTGCATCTGCCGCTTGTTGCGCTGTTTGATCGTCAGACACCGTGACACCTGTAAGTACTTCGGCTTCGGTCTCATTTGGCGTAATGATATCCACACAGCTGAGAAGTTCGTCTGGCAACTCACGAGCTGGAGCTGGATTTAAGATAACTTTTGTCTGTGCACTTTTTGCAACTTGCGCCGCTTTAATAATGCCATCAAGTGGTGTCTCAAGCTGAGCAAGTAGATATTGCGCGTTGCGTATTTGGTCTAGATTTGGCTCAATCGCATTTGCTGTCAGTTTTGCGTTGGCTTCTGCTGAAATACAAATACTGTTTTCGCCGTTGTCTGAAACCTGAATCATCGCAATGCCAGTAGGGCAGTTTGGTTGAAGTTTCACACCCGACACATTGATGCCATCAACTTTGAAGCTTTCGCGAATGTTGATACCAAATGGGTCATCACCTACACAGGCGATGAAGCCGACATCTGCTTTCAAGCGCGCGGCTGCTACCGCTTGGTTTGCACCTTTGCCACCTGGGATGACTTGGTAGTTACGACCGTGTAGCGTTTCGCCTGGGCGAGGAAAAGTCGGTACTTGAAGAACGTGGTCAGCATTGACACTACCGAATACCACCAACTTATTCATAAAGGTTGTCCTCAGTGTTTTAGGAAAAAGAGAGAGGTTTAAGGTTTCTATTTGTTTGAAAGTGTTGAGACTCAAAACCTTAAAACTGTCTATTTTCACCCTCCCCGTGAGGAGAGGGTGTCATACATCATTACTTAGTAATAACTTTTAGAGGAACAGGGATGTACTCTTCCACTTTCTCGCCTTTAAGCACGCGATCTGCTGTTGATACACCTAGTGCACCAATCATGTCTGGTTGTTGTGCAACCGTTGCTGCTAGTTGGCCGCGGTTTACCGCTGCGATACCGTCGTCAGTACCATCAAAGCCAACGATGACAACATCTTTACCAGAAGCTTTTACTGCGCGCAGTGCTCCAAGTGCCATTTCGTCGTTTTGAGCAAATACTGCTTGTACATCTGGGTTAGCTGCTAGCAAGTTTTCCATTACGTTCAGCCCTTTAGTACGGTCGAAATCCGCTGGTTGGCTAGCTAGAAGTTGCATTTCGCTGCCTTTTACTGCGTTCATGAAGCCTTGACCACGTTCACGAGCTGCAGAAGTACCTGCAATACCTTCAAGTTGAATAACTTTTGCTTTTTCACCCACTTTTTCCATGATGAAGTGACCAGCCATTTCACCACCAACGATGTTATCTGAAGCAATGTGGCTAACTACTGTGCCACGGCTCGCACCACGGTCCAGAGTCAACACTGGAATTTTCGCATTGTTTGCAATTCGAATTGCGTTCGAAACCGCATCTGAATCTGTAGGGTTGATTAGAATAGCTTTCACGCCACGTACAGTAAGGTCTTCAACGTTTGAAAGCTCTTTACTTGGATCGTTTTGTGAATCTAGAACGATAATGTTGTAGCCTAACTCTTTTGCTTTCGCTTCAGCACCATCTTTCATCGTAACGAAGAATGGGTTGTTCAACGTAGAAACTACGATTGCCATAGTATCTTGCGCGTGAGCTGAAACAGAAACTGTGGTTGATAACAGTGCTGCTGAAATCAGAGTTGCCAATTTTTTCATTTTATAGTCCTTATGCTGGGGGAGACCTAACCGAAATTAGGTCTGTTGTTTCACGAGTTATTTGTTTTTGTTGTCTACTAGTACTGCAAGCAGAATAACCACTGCTTTTGCAATCATTTGGTAGTAAGAAGAAACATCAAGTAGGTTCAGTGCGTTGTTCAGGAAACCGATAATCAAAGCACCAATCAGCGTACCCATAATCTTACCGCGACCACCGAGTAGACTAGTGCCGCCCAATACAACAGCAGCAATAGCATCTAGCTCATAACCCATACCTGCGGTTGGTTGAGCTGACGATAGACGTGAAGTCACGATGATGCCTGCTAGAGCCGCAAGAAGACCACAGATTGAGTAAACGCCAACTTTTACTTTGTCTACGTTAATACCAGAAAGACGAGTTGCTGATTCGTTACCACCTGACGCATAAACATAGCGACCAAAACGAGTGTGGTTCAGTAGGTACCAAACAGCAGCGAATACGATAGCCATCAACCATACTGGTACTGGAATACCTAGCATGTAGCCTGTACCGAACCATGCAAATGCATCTGCAGTGTCAGTAAAGCCGGTAGAAATTGGACGACCATCGGTGTAAACCATTGTGCCACCGCGTAGCAATGTCATCGTTACTAGTGTCGCGATGAACGCTTGCACTTTACCCTTAGCGATAATGAAACCACTGATGGCACCTAGTGCTGCTCCTGCAAACAGTGCTGTAGGTACAGCAATCAAAACAGGAACTTCAATAGCAATCAGACTTGCTGCAAATGCACCGCAAAGCGCGAGCACTGAACCTACGCTTAAATCGATACCACCAGTGAGAATAACCAGCGTCATACCTACTGCGATGATGGCGTTTACTGACGTCTGACGAAGAATGTTCAACAGGTTATCAATCGTGAAGAAGTTCGGATTTAAAAAAGAAACAATAACGATCAGAACTAATAGAGCGATGAGTGATTTCTGTTCGATTAGCCACTCTTTGCTCAGCAGTTTCTTTTCGCTGACAGAATTTGTTTTATTCATAGTATTAGTACTCATGCTGCTTCCTCGTTCACCGTTTTACCAACGGCACACGCTAATAGATTTTCTTGGTTGGCGTTTTTAGCAGAAAATTCGCCACTGATTCGGCCTTCATGCATTACCAAAATGCGATCGCTCATACCCAACACTTCTGGCATTTCCGAAGAGACCAAGATGATGCTCATTCCCTCAGCTTTGAACTTATTGATGAGCTGATAGATTTCTTTTTTTGCACCCACATCGACACCGCGAGTCGGTTCATCAAGGATCAATACTTTTGGTTTGGTCATCAGACCTTTTGCGATAGCGACTTTTTGCTGGTTACCACCAGACAAGTTGCCGATGATCTGGTCTCTTGATGGGGTTTTGATATTGAACAACTGGATAAAGTCTTCCACTGCGATAGCTTCGTCGCTATGTTGCAGTTGAATGCCTTTCGAAAGCTTATCCAAGGCGCACAATGACATGTTTTCTTTCACAGAAAGACCTAATACAAGCCCGTCACCTTTACGGTCTTCGGAAATGTAGGCAATGCCGTTTATCAAGCCGTCTTGAGGACTTACTGGGTTTATAGTGCGACCGTTGAGATTAATAACTCCGCGCTCCGAAGGCAGAGCTCCGTAGATCACTTTCATTAACTCGGTACGACCTGCGCCCATCAAGCCTGAAACGCCAAGTATTTCGCCTTTTTTAAGTGTGAAGCTTACGTTGTGAACACCTGAACCAGTTAAGCCGATCACTTCAAGGCACGTATCACCATGCTTAACTTCAACTCGTGGATACTGTTCTTCCAGTTTACGACCAACCATCATTTCAATTAGACCGTCTTCATTGATGTCTGCAACTGGGCATTCTCCGATGAATTTGCCGTCACGCAGTACGGTCACGTCATCACAGATTTCGAAAATCTCTTTCAAACGGTGAGAGATATAGACAATGCCACAGCCTTGATCGCGCAGTTCATTAATCACTTTGAATAGCGATTCGGTTTCTGTGTCGGTCAAAGCATCGGTCGGTTCATCCATGATGATGACTTTGGATTCAAACGATAAAGCTTTAGCAATTTCTACCATCTGTTGCTCGCCTAGGCTTAGAGTGCCGAGCAGAGCCTTAGAGCTGTATTTCACATTCAAACGGGCAAGAAGTTTGTCTGCTTCTTGATACATTTCATTCCAAAGGATACGTCCCATAGAACTGGTTTTTTCGCGACCAAGAAAGATGTTCTCAGCAATTGTCAGTTCAGGGATCAGGTTTAATTCTTGGTGAATAATACTGATACCTGCATGTTGCGAATCTCTTGGACCTTTGAAAGCCGCTGTTTGACCTTGATATTGAATATCACCAGCATCTTTGGTGTAGATGCCAGTTAGCACTTTCATCAGGGTTGATTTGCCTGCGCCATTTTCACCCATCAGTGCCATTACACGACCGGGATATACACGCAGTCCTGCTTGGTCGAGCGCTTTAACCCCTGGAAAGGATTTGTCGATATTGGTTAGCGCTAAAATTGGTTGAGTCATACTCATTCCTCAATCTTCGAGTGGGGGATGGAATTAAAAAACCACACCAGCTTGGAAAATGACGTTTGCGTAAGGTGTGCATTCACCCGTTCTGATCACAGCGCGGCTATCTTGTGTGCGCACTTTGAATTCTTCATGAGATACGTAGGCAACTTCAATGCTCTTACCACAGCGGCTCTCTTCATCTTTAAGTTCTTGAAGCAAAGCAGCATGAAGCTCAGGGCTTACTTGAGCAAACTCAGTTGCCATCACCACACCTTCGATTTGAGATTCAGAAAGAATCACACGAACTGTGTCCAGAAAGCTTGGAATTCCATGAGTTAACGCTAAATCAATACGGAGAGTTTCTTCAGGAATAGGTAAACCTGCATCACAGATGGTGATCTCATCGGTATGGCCAAGGGTGGCAGTCAAATAAGAAAGTTCTGAGTTCAGTAGGGCGCTTTTTTTCATTGTTTTACCTTTGTATTCGCAAATGTTTAGTCGCTGGAACAAAGTGTTTTTATCGCAGTAACGGTAAAAAAACAGTTCATCGAAACGTTTCGATGAATGCTAGGTCATTCGATTTAACTTGGGTAGGATGAGAGATTTCGTGTGTGACAATGATCGATGAAATAGATGAATCAGCTAAAAATAAAGTGATCACCATCACTTTGTTTTTCTATCTGATGAAGAAGGCGCACTTAAACTTACGTAGGAAATGTACAACTGCTCAATTTGGCTAGAATTTGTTGATTGAAACTTCTCTTTTCTATACTTATAACTGTTAATCAACATTCTAAGTCGACGAACAAGTCACTGAGGTTCATTTTGATATCCAGTCACCAAACAGAAGGAAATGTAATGGAACAGCTCGAATTTTTTACTGTCCCCAGTCCTTGTATTGGTGTTTGCTCTATGGACGATAAAGGGTACTGCCGTGGGTGTATGCGTAAACGTGAAGAGCGTTTTGGCTGGCTGGAGATGACACCTGCACAGCAAATACACGTCATCAAGTTATGTCGACAACGTTATCGCAGAAAAGTGGCTCAAGGTAAGGCTTCAAACGAAGGGGCTTCCGAATCCGAAAGCCCGCAACAATCATTGTTTTGAAGCAATCAATAACCCTTACCTAATCAGTAATTGCAAGCAGCTTTATTATGGTGGGCTCTTAAGAGGAGCTTACTTTAAAGTCCAACGATCGCTTACCCAGCCACCCGCATGGGCGTCAAAGTGTAAGCCGTTGAATTTGCTATTCATCTCTCTAAATGGTTCAGAATTATGCTGTTCGGACATGATCGCTCGTATATGGCAAGCCATAGGGTCAGTTGGATCGGCGTTAGATGCTTGTGTTCTGATAGCAACTTCTTTGATGAGTTGCAAACGATAGCTATTACTCGCGCGTTTCATTTCGACCTCCGTAAACGATGTGACCATTAAAAAAGTTAGGATCTGCTCATTTTTTAGTCAACGAAGATCAAGCCATATTTTTTCTAATGCGTAATCGTTCACAAAGTTGTTTGAGATACCATGAAAGCGTCATTCAATAATGAGTTGCGACGAGTTCTCAAGCCATTTTTGTCGTCTCAATCCAAGGACTTTTTGAATCTCATAGAAGCGACGATGAGGCCAAGAAGTGTAAATCCGGCCAGCCATGCAGTGTCCTTCCACAAATCCACCAAATCAGCTCCTCGAAGGACTATGCCTCGTATCAATCGCATGAAGTGTGTAGCGGGCAATACTTCGGCTATCCATTGAGCCAAAACGGGCATTCCTTCATAAGGAAAGATAAAACCCGAGAGCAGAATGGAAGGCAGCAAAATAAACACCGTCATCTGCATTGCTTGAAGCTGCGTGTTCGCTAATGTCGAGATCATAAGACCGAGCGTTAAGCTGGCGGAAATGAAGAGTAAAGTGCCAAATAAAATCTGGCTGATATCACCGTTAATAGGAACGCCAAAAATAAAATGTCCTAAGCCTAGAATGATAAATACCTGAATCAAACCAACGAAAATGTAAGGGACGATTTTAGCCACCATCAACTCGATAGGGTGTACAGGCGTTGTGATGAGCAGTTCGAGATTACCTCTTTCCCTTTCACGCACAATGGCGGCGCTGGTAAAAAGAATCATCGTCATTGTCAGTATCACGCCCAAAAGACCGGGAACGATGTTGACCGCAGATCGGCGACTGGGGTTGTAAAGTAGGGTGATCTCGAACGTAGGCGTGCTTGCTGGCTTAATGTTGAAATCAAAGTCAGTCAGAGGCATGGCTTTTAAGCCCATGATTGAACCGGCAATAATGGTGTCTGAACCATCAACCAGCCATTGCCCAAGTTCTCTGCCTTCTTGTAAACGTTGCAGTAAATCCTTTGGCAAAATAAGTGCAGCTCGTACATCCCCTTGTTGTATAGCTTGTTCTGCCTGTTTAGCGGTTGCGAATTGTTCCGTGACAGTAACAACTTGGGTTACTTTAACCGATTCTGTGAGTAAGCGACCAAAAGTACTCTGGCTTTGATCAACCACTGCCACAGGGATGTTGCGCACATCTGTGTTGATAGCAAAGCCAAACAACAATAACTGGATCAGCGGAATCATGACCACCATGCCAAACGTGATGCGGTCACGAGACAGTTGACGAAGTTCTTTAATCATCACTGCTTTCATTCGAAATAGGCTATTCATTGGCGTCCTTTCCCCGTCACAGTGACAAATACATCTTCAAGACTTGGGCGTGCAATGACCAGTTCTGCATTTTGTAAGCTGGGTTCAATGGTCTTTAACCATTCGATTGGGTTTTCGATTTCTCTGTGTATTAATACGCGCAGGCGAACGCCCAATTGCGCCGCAGAACGAATTTCTGGTCGAGCAATAAGTTGTTCTTTAAGTTTACGAAGATTTGTTGTTTTGACTTCGACCACGTTTACCCCCATCTGCTGCATAAGCTTTTCTGGTTCATCGTCAGCTCGTATTTCACCGGCTTCCATAATAGCAAGCCTATGGCAACGCTCGGCTTCATCCATATAGTGGGTGGTGACGAGAATGGTTGTGCCTTGAGAAGATAGGTCAAACAATTGTTCCCAAAATTCGCGTCGGTTTTCTGGGTCGACCGCTGAGGTTGGTTCATCAAGAAACAGCAGTTCTGGATTGTGCATAGTGGCGGCGGCTAAAGCTAGACGCTGCTTCTGACCACCACTCATGCTTGATACGCGTTGCTTTCTTCGCTTATCGAGTCCGTAAGTGATTAACTGTTCATTGGTTCGCAGAGTCAGTGCTTTGCGGTTCATACCAAATATTTGCCCCATGAACTGCAAGTTTTCTTCAACGGTGAGTTCGTCGTAGAGTGAAAACTTCTGTGTCATGTAACCGATTTTAAGACGTAGTAGCTCAGATTGTTTGGGGATCTCTAATCCCAGAACATTTACGGAACCAGAAGTAGGGCTGAGCAAACCAGTAAGAACTCGAATAGTGGTGGATTTACCGCAACCATTGGGACCTAGAAAACCATAAATGCTGCCTTTTGGAACATTTAAATTGATACCCTCTATCGCGGTGAAATCACCAAATTTCTTAACGACATCATTTGCCTGAATTGCGTATTCGCTCATCGTCACTCCTAAGGTAAATCGACTTGAGCCGGAATTCCTGAAGGAAGCTCTTGAGCCTCTTCCGCCAAGTCGATTTCTGCCAGATACATTAAGCGCGCACGCTCATTTTCTGTAAGGGCATAATAGGGAGTAAATGATGGCTCGTTGGCTATCCAGCGCAATGTTCCTTTATAGGTTTTATCTAAGCCATCAACGTGCACATCCAGAGCGGTGCCTTGGGTTAATTTAACGCGGTAAGGCTCAGGTACGTATACGCGAGCAAAAGGTGAGTTATTGGCTTGAACTACGGCAACAATGCTACCCACAGAAACGCGTTCACCGAGATTGTAGGGCAGGTTATCTAAAACTCCATCTCGTGTTGCTACTATGGTTAGTTCGTTGAGTTTTTGCTGTTGAACTGCGGTGTTGGCGATAGCGGCTGCTAGTTCTGCTTTTGCCTGCTCAATATCCTCAACTCGTGTACCAGCGGTAAGTTTTGCAAACTCTTCTTTGGCAGAATCTACTTCTGCTTTTGCCGAATCTCGCGCTGAGAGTGCAGTATCTTTCTCAGATTCGCTTATAAGGTTTTTAGAAACTAGCTCTGCTTTGCGGCGATAGTTTTTGTTGGCTTCAGTCAATTTTGCCGTCGCTAAGGTCACTTTTGCTTGAGCGACAGCAATATCTTCAGGGCGTTCACCATTGGTTAACTTGGTCAGATAAGCATTCGCCTTTGATTGCTGCGCGATGGCTTGTGCAAGAACGGCTTGTTGGCTGGTTGTGTCCAACTTAACTAGAACGTCACCAATTTTGACTTGGCTGCCTTCTTTTACTGGTAATTCTCGAATGATTTCATTGCTGGTGGCAGAAAAAGTGACTCTATCTCTTTCTAATGTACCAAGAGCCTGCGCGCTGTCGTCTGGTGTACAGCCAACAAGCAAGGAGAGAAGGAGCAAGGTAGTGCCGAGTGGTTTCATAAAAGGCTCCATTGAAATCTATAGAGAACAATTCGGTTTTTAACTGAGACGAAGAATACGCTTTATAAGTTTATGTTCGTTAAGGGCTTTCTTGCACACATTATTCATCAAGGGTGTGAGCTAGCAAACCGCTTTGTGCACAAAATGAGCTTTGTACTCCATTTGAGACATTGTCTTCACTCTAACCTTGTTAAGTTTCTTTTACGTGAAATCAGCTTGAATAGGGTGGGCTACAAAAAATATTTTTATGCACCGTATTTGGGCGGTGGTTTATTTCATGTTCAGTTTTTCACCATACATTGTCCTTGCTACATCACTTTTCTTGCGCACCAAAAACGGCCGGATAATGCACTGATTTAATGCGTTTTATACATTTGTATAAATTGTCAATTTTGCTTGTTGAACGATCGTACATTTTTGTTGTAGGCTCGATTCTATCAAGGATGAAAGCAGCATTGGATTGGCTGAAAAGGGAGTCAGTAGCATGAAATATTCACCGTTTGTTGAGCGACTAAAAAGTGAAGGTGGTGACGCGTGGGAAATTCACGTGAAAGCACTTGAAGCAGAAAGAGCGGGTGAGGATGTTATTGTACTCAGCGTCGGTGACCCTGATTTTAAAACACCCGATGTTATCTGTGATCGCCTAATACAAGCGATTAATGAAGGTGATACTCATTATTCAGATATTCAAGGCTATCCTGAACTGCGCAGAGCCATTGCTGCTAAACACAATCAGAGTGCTGTTCATCCAATAACTGAAGACAACATCATCATTGTTCCCGGAGCCCAAAATGGTCTTTATTGTTCTGCAGCATGTCTGCTCAACGAAGGCGATGAAGTGCTGGTTCTTGATCCTGCTTATTTGACATATGAAGCCACGCTTAGCGCTTCTGGAGCAAAGGTTGTCCTTGTTAAAACCAATACGGATGAATATTTTCGCTTGAATGCGGAGGCTTTACGCAGCGCAGTTACCCCTAAAACCAAAGCAATATTCTTTGCTAACCCTAATAACCCGACCGGAAGAATGCTTGATAGAGACGAGCTGCAAGAGATCGCGGATATTGCTGTTGAGTTTGACTTATGGGTGGTATCTGATGAGGTTTATTGCGCTCTGGCGTTTGAAAAAGAGCACATCTGCATTCGTGAACTGGAAGGAATGGCTGAGCGTACTGTGGTACTTGGAAGCCTATCTAAATCCCATGCCATGACAGGTTGGCGTGTGGGTTGGATGATTGCCAATACCCAGCTCATTGAACACGTAGATCGCTTGCTACTCAATATGTTTTATGGATTACCGGGCTTTATTCAACAAGCTGCCATCACTGCGATGCAACATTACGACAATATCTCCGCGGATATGCGAGAAGTGTATCGTAGACGTTGTAACGTGGTGTGTGAGGGCCTAGCGAACTGTCCATCCTTGACGGTACTGAGACCGGATTCAGGCATGTTTGTATTGCTCGATATTCGTCAGCTTGGGATGACCAGTAAACAATTTGTTTGGAAGTTATTTGAACATTCTCAAGTTTCAACGTTGGATGCTTCGGCTTTTGGCGAAGCAACACAAGGTTTTGTCAGACTTTCCTTTGCGATTAGTGAAGAGAAGCTCGCTGATGCCTGTAAACGCATTACCCGCTTTGTCAGTGAACTGGTCGAAAACGGCATTACTCACGTTCAGACCGTATCAAGGTTTAACAGCGTGAAACAACCTGAAATCGTGTTACCGAAGAAAGTGATTGAAGTGGTCGATTTGCACAAAAACTTTGGTGATCATGAAGTGCTGAAAGGTGTTTCGCTGACGGCACGTGAAGGTGAAGTCATCTCTCTTATTGGTGGTTCTGGTTCGGGCAAAAGTACTTTGCTTCGTTGTATCAATATGCTTGAAGTGCCTAACAAAGGGTTGGTGTACATCAATGGAGAAGGCATCGAGACGGCCATTGATAATCGCGGTGAACCTTATGTGAGAGATCAGCGTCAACTGCTTGATATCCGTTCTCGGTTGGGCATGGTTTTCCAGAATTTTAACTTGTGGCCGCACCGCACTGTTTTAGAGAACCTGATTGAAGCACCTATTCATGTATTTGGTGAATCCAAAGCAGAAGCGATTGAGCGTGCAGAAGTTCTACTGGAACGTGTGGGAATGGCTCATAAAAAAGATGCTTATCCGGGCTTTTTGTCCGGTGGTCAGCAGCAACGAGTAGCGATTGCGAGGGCGTTGGCGGTTGAACCTAAAGCAATGCTGTTCGATGAACCTACATCAGCTCTCGACCCAGAATTGGTTGGCGAAGTGCTTAAAGTTATCCGCTCTTTGGCGGAGGAAGGCAGAACCATGATTCTGGTGACGCATGAAATGGCATTTGCGCGCGAAGTTTCTTCTCATGTTGCATTTCTGCATCAGGGCATTATTGAAGAACAAGGCACTCCGGCGTCTTTGTTTAATAACCCAACCAGCGAACGGTGTCGTCAGTTTATTAACGCTCAGCATAACCGTGGTTAGGAGTTGAATATGAACGATGTATTTCAACTTATTGGTTTTGGTGAGAACGGCTGGGGGAATGCCTTGCTTGAGGGCGCAGTGGTTACGATGCAGATCTCTGTGGGAGCATTTTTAGTCGGAATCATAATTGGTCTATTGACTGCTATCGCCAAGCTGCAAGGTTCGCCGGCTGTAAACACAGTAGCAAAAGGCTACACCACGGTTTGTCGCGCTGTCCCTGAGTTGCTCCTGATCATCGTTTTATTTTATGGCGGTAGCACACTAATTAACTATTTCGCTTCTGCTTTAGGGTTTGGAGATATTGAAATCGCGGGTATGCCCGTTGCGATTGTGGTACTGGGTTTAGTGCAGGGCGCTTATGCCTCTGAGATTTTTCGTGGTGCTATCCAGTCAGTCAATATTGGACAAGTCGAAGCAGGGCATGCGTATGGTATGAGCGGTAAGAAATTATTCTTTCGTGTCACATTGCCTATGATGGCGCCCAATGCCTTGGCAGGGCTTTCAAACCTTTGGGTAAACCTTATCAAAGACAGTGCGCTTATTAGTGTGGTTGGAACCAACGAGTTGCTTTACACAGCGAAACAGGCTGGTGGTTCAACACGAGAATATTTGGTCTTTTTCCTTGCCGCCGCCGTGATTTATTACCTCATTACGCTCGCTTCAAGCTTCTTGTTGAGATTGCTGGAACAGCATTTACGCCGCTGGCAGCCTAAACACTAAGGAGAGACTGATGGACTTCATTATTGAATATGCAGATCTTGTGCTGAGTGGTTTGAAAGTGACCACGCTGCTTTTGATTATCTCGTTAGTACTCGGTTTTGTGTTCGCGGTAGGCGTGGGTATTGCTCGCATCTCGAACAATCGACTTATTGCCTATCCTGCGTTTGCTTTTACCAGTGTGATTCGTGGAACGCCCTTGCTGGTACAGATCTATATCTATTACTACGGATTGGGCACGCTGTTTTCGCAGATGCCAGGAATACGTTCAAGCTTTCTTTGGCCCTATTTAAGAGATGGTTTCTGGTATGTAGCTTTTGCGTTGATTCTTTCAACCGCAGCCTATTTAGGAGAGGTGATCCGTGGTGGATTATTGTCTGTACCGAAAGGTGAAGTGGAAGCCGCTCGCTCATTTGGTATGACCGCCACCAAAGCGATGTTGCGAGTTCGTTTGCCTCGTGCGCTGTATCAACTCGCACCCACACTCGCAGGAGAAACGGTACTGCTTCTTAAGTCGACGGCACTGGCTTCGACAATTGCGGTGGTGGATCTCTTAGGAGCCGCGAACAGACTTCGCTCAATCACCTTTGAAATCTATAAGCCCTTGTTGGTTGTTGCTGTGATTTACATTGTGATGACGTATTTGATTGAATTTGTGTTCGCCAGAATCGAACAGAAAATTCCAGCGCGTCGATAGAGGATAAACATGTTAAGCATTAACAAAGGAATAGTACTCTGCTTCGCGGCTTATGCGTCATTCTCTGTGCAAGACGCGGTAATGAAATGGATGGTCGCAGACTTCTCGGTTGCTGAGCTTTTATTCTGGCGCAGCCTGACCATGCTGTTGGTTTGTTTAGCGATTGGGCGTCGTCAATTAGTTTCTCAAACTCTAGCTTCACCAGTACTAAAACCTTTGATGTGGCGAAGCTTCATCGCTGGGTTGGCTTGGGTATTTTATTACTTATCAGCCAAGGAACTCACTCTAGCGCAGATGACGACATTGTATTATTCAGCGCCAGTTATCGTTGTGGTGTTAGCGGTCGCCTTTCTTCAAGAAAAGCCAACGCCAATGCAGTGGGCAAGTGTCGTTATTGGTTTTGTCGGCGTCTTAGTGGCCTCTCGCCCAAGTTTTACCAGCCAAGCATTATCCGTCTTTTACGCACTGTTCTCAGCGCTTTTATGGGCATACACCTATGTGCTACTTAGACAACTTGCTGGCAAGGCTTCGGTACTGATGCAGATGTTTGCCGCCAATGGCATGTTTGTTTTGATGACGGGGCTGAGCCTACCTTTCACCTTCACCGTTTGGGACAACAGTACCATCATGGTGATGCTATTAACCGGTCTGATTGGTGGTCTGGGGCAGTATTTACTTTTTGTCAGCTTCGAACACGTAGAAGCAACGGTGCTAGCACCAATTGAATATACAGGGCTTATTTGGGCATTTTTGTTCTCATTTTTGATCTGGGGAGATGAGCCTAATGCCTTCCTGATCTCAGGAGCCGTACTTATTGCAATCAGTGGGTTAGTGTCGATTATTGCTAATGATCGTAAAACGAAATCATTGATGGTTAATGCAGAGTCTTAAGGATATACAACAAGGAGAGTTATATGAAAAAGGCACTATTGTTATCAGCGTTACTCGCGACATTCTCAATTCAGGCAGCAGACACCGTACGTGTTGCAGTAGCTGCAGAACCCTATCCACCGTTTGCGACTAAACAAGCAGATGGTTCGTGGAAGGGTTTCGAAATTGATTTGATTAATAAGATCTGTAGTGATGCGAGTCTTAATTGCGAAATTAAAGAAATTGCATGGGATGGCATTATTCCAGCGCTCGTTGCCGATAAGGTAGACGCAATTTTTGCTTCTATGACCATTACCGATGAACGTGCTAAGAGAGTATTGTTCACCAAGCCTTACTACAACACTCTACCTGCGGTTGTGGGTTTAGAAGGTCAGAAATTTGCATTTGAAAAAGATGCACTAAAAGGCAAAATTATCGGTGTTCAGACTTCAACTATCGCGGCTTTTTACGCTCAGGAAAAAGTTGGCAAATGGGCTGAAGTTCGCCAATACGATACTCAAGATGCAGTAAACGCGGACTTGTTAGCAGGACGTATCGATTACATGATTGCAGACGATATCCCAGCGACAGAATTCTTCAATAGCAACAAAGCAGGCTTAGAATACTATGGCAAAGTGAATTACGAGCCGATGTTAGGTCAAGGCATTGGTGCAGCAGTACGCCAAGATGATACCGCGCTAGAACAAAAACTGAGTGGTGCTATTACAGCTTTAGTGAAGAGTGATTATTATGACAAACTTTCAATGCAATATTTTGGAACTAATATTGCGCCGTAATAATTTACTACTAAACGTTGGTTTATCGAATGTTTAATGAATAATCAGAGGCGGAATTATTGCCTCTGATTATTGTTTTATATAACTAGAATATTTCTGCTCTATATCCTTTTAGCCAATTTCTTGCAATGGTAAGAGCATCATAACTTTCTTTGTTCTCAGATTTTCTTTTATTATCAAATAAGGTTTCTCTTACCCAAAGTCCATCTAATAATGCCATTAAACTTTGTGTAGCCATTGAAATGTTATCAATGCTGAGCTTTTCTTCCACACTTATATTAGTCAATAACTCTTCTAATAATGACAGAGTTTCATTATTCACTCGGTTATAAGTGTCTGCCATTTCTTGAGAATCTCGAATTAAACTCCAGAAAACTAACCATGCTTTCAGTAAATCAGGATCTAGAGCTTCTTCTGAGAAGTTTTCACGGAAAAAAATGTCCAACTTCTCGGCTGCACTACCTGAGCTTGCTTGGATTTGCTCTTGTACCGACTGAAGGAAATCGTTAGAGATAACGTTATAAGTCTGAGCGATGAGGTTATAAACTGAGCCAAAGTGATGGTTCACTAATCCTTGAGATACGTTGGCTTCTTTGGTTATTTTACGAACAGATAAACCAGAATATCCTTCAGATATTAAACATCGTAACGCGCTACTGATTAATAGCGCTTTTCGTTCGTCTGGTTCATATCTATCAAATTTTTTTATTTTCATAAAATATTCATTTTGGATTGGGATTTGTCTGTGTGAGTGTTCAATTTTATTTGATTATATATTTATATTGAAAACAATTCTTTTGTTATTTATCTCTGCTTTGTATTTAATTTAATTTTTCATTATTGTTTGATGTTAATCACGGGTTCTTGAATCTTATCTCTGATCGCATTTTTAATTTTTATTGTTTTTAATTTCTAAATATCAACATCTGATCTCATAAACTTCAACTGTGGGTAACGTACGGTTTAGCTTCCTTTTTATGATGCTTCCAGTTCGTCAACTGGTTAATAAATAAGGATAAAATGTGAAAACTTTTAAATATTCACTGTTAGCCATCTCTTTAATGGCAGTGATGGGGTGCAATGAGAATCCACCGACATCTGAGACACAAACGCACACCAATGATACCAAGCAAACTGTGGGTAATAATGAGCCTGAAGTTAAGTCGATGAATGCAAGCCAACAAGACTTTGAGACGTTAAAACAAAGAGTTATTCCTGATTTTGTGGCAAGTTCTGAAGCTTCAGCCAAAAAGCAGGGCAAGACATTGGAAGTTTTGGCTGGTGAGTATCTCTCTTCAATTTCCCAACAAGGCTCTTGGGGCGATATTAACTATCAACAGGTAGAAAAACCGGGCTGGCAGCCTAGCTTGCATCTTGATCGATTGGTTATATTGTCAGCGCAATACAATCAAAAGCCGACATCAGAATTAGGCAAAGCTGTCAGTCAGGCGCTTACGTTTTGGTTAGATGCAAACCCGCAAAGCTGGAACTGGTGGTGGCATGATATCGGTATTCCTAAACGTATTGGTTACAGTGCGGTCATGGCTAAGGATGCTTTAGATAACAGTTTGTTAGAGAGAATTGCTCAAAATCTACCTGATACGCCTAACTATTCTCCCAATAACCCCAACAGTCCAATCCCTAAAGCTGCGAACCGTACTGACATTGCGCTGGCGGTGTTAAACAGAGGTTTGCTAACCGGTGATGCAGAAATGGTTAGTAAGGCGATCTCTGACATTGAAGCGACGATTACTATCGGCACTGCGGAAGGTATTCAAGCTGATTTTTCATTTCATCAGCACGGTCCACAGTTATACACCTCAGGTTATGGTCCTGTATGGTTTGATGCTGCGGCTAAGTGGGCTGGTTTTGTTGATGGTCTACCTTGGCAGTTTGCGACAGAAAAAACCAACATTCTTGTTTCTTACATGATGGATGGACAGCGTTGGTCTAAACGTCACGGTCAATGGGATTACAACACCATGAGCCGCGGAATTAGCCGTGTTAAATCCTCAGAATTTCAGCCAGTTAATTCAGATACTCTGCCACAGAATACGCCGATGGATCTGGTAGCGAAGTGGGCACCAGACCGCGCTCAAGAAGCAGAAAGTTTTAAACGGCATGAATACGGAAATGCAGGATCTGGTTTGAATGGATTTAAGCACTTCTGGCGCAGTGATTATTCTGTGAAATCAGCAGACAGTCACATGTTCAGTATCGGTATGAACTCGCAGCGCGTTGAACCTGCGGAAGCAGGGAATGGAGAGAATCTAAAAGGCTTCTGGTTAGGCTTTGGCAGTACTTTCTTACTGCAACGTGGCAACGAGTATCACAACATTTTCCCCGTTTGGGATTGGGCGCTGGTTCCGGGTGTCACTGCTCCCGAATATGTAGGGCAAGCAGCTGATTGGGGGCGAATCATGCAACCTGATGTCTCCTTTGTTGGCGGTGTATCCAACGGAAATGTCGGCGTGACGGTCTTGGATCTGGATATCGAAATACGACATGCGGAAACTGCACATTCAACTCAACCCAATTTCTATCAGTATGGAGAAGGCAAGGGCAAAACCAGAGCTAAAAAAGCATGGTTCAGTTTTGCTGATGAGGTAGTTGCACTGGGCGCAGGTATCTATTCCACTCACCATGAAAACGTCAATACGTCAGTCAACCAAGTTTTACTTAATGGTGAAGTCACCGTTGATGGTATGACGGTTGAGCAGGGGCAACGCACTCTAGCCAATGCGAAGTGGGTTCACCATGACAACGTAGGT
Organism: Vibrio sp. HM8-C; assembly: GCF_058630515.1. NCBI lineage: Bacteria > Pseudomonadati > Pseudomonadota > Gammaproteobacteria > Vibrionales > Vibrionaceae > Vibrio > Vibrio sp. HM8-C. Next base: position 24,811 of record NZ_JBMMKS010000024.1, on the reverse strand, counting down.
TATGTTTTCCCAGACAACTGGAATGGTAAGTTGTCGAATCAAACTCAAACTGGTTCATGGAATGCTATTCGTACTGCAAGTTCTGCAGATCAAGTAAGTAAAGACGTGTTTACTATATCAATGAACCATGGAGTAAAACCCGCCAACCAGAACTATCAATACATTATCCTTCCGGCAACAAATGCTGAGCAGGTTGCTGCATATGCGTCTAACATGCCTGTCACTGTTATCGCCAATACAGAGCAGCTTCAAGTTGTTCGTCACAACGGTCTCAACATCACTGGTGTGGTGTTCCATGAAGCAGGAGAAATAGCACTTGGCAAAGGAATGGTGGTTAAAGCGAATCTTCCCAGTGTACTGTTGATTGATGAAAGTGGTGAAAAACCGAAGTTGAGTGTATCTACACCGGGGCAAAGTTATGCACCACTTGAGTTGACACTTGTTTCAGCACAATACGGTGATGTTACGCATTCAATTCTGACTCCAGGCACTGACTCAGAAACAGGTAAAACAGTGACTTTTGCTTGGAATGACAAAGTTGATAACACGTTTCGTCATGTTCAGCTTGTTGATGAACAGAAAGCGTTGGCAATTCAAACTGAGTTCCAATTATTTGCAGAAGCAGACACAGAAATTCAAGGTGGACGCTACGCAGATCAGAACTTTGACATAGTCTCTCGCTGGGATTTGTACGTAGGGCAAATCGCTGATAAGGAATCGCAACAGGAGAATGCGTTAAAGACATCTAAATCCTTGGTTAAATTCAATCTTGATCGAATCGCGGCTACACCAGTTAAAAAAGCGGTGTTGAAACTTCATGTGCGAGACGTAAACGGAGTGGGCGAGCAAATCATCAATGTTCTTAAGCTAGACAACAACGATTGGCATGAAAGCCACGTGACATGGAATGATGTCGATGGTAGCGCATTGCCAATAAATCAGGCGTTGACGATTAGTGATACAGACAAGAAGCAGTGGGTTGAGTTAGATATTACTGAACTGGTGGAAGCATCACGCAAGCAAGGTGTATTAAGCTTGATGTTTGAAAATGCAAGTGAGGGCTATGTGGCGTTTGGCTCAGATGAAACCGAACAAATTCCATTATTGGATATTGAAAGATAGGCAAGCTGAATAGCTAAAGAAGCAAGCAGCTTTTATTCAACAACTATTCAAAAACGGTGGCATTTGCCACCGTTTTTTATCTCTAGACGGGTAATGATTTCCACTTAATACTTTTCGTCTGCTTTGGATCAAAGTAGACAGCAACTGTTCTGGCTAATGTGAACTCTTGTCACTGTTAAGTTGAAGGAGACAACTTCTATGAACAAATGTGGACAATGCAGACAGTTTTCTCGAACTCCGGATAACCAAAAAGATTTGTGTGGAGCTTGGGAACAACCTACGACCGCAACGAGAGTTGCCTGCGATTACTTTATGCCGAAAAAGCCGCTTCGCAATCTAGAGCAGACGGCGAAGCAATCGTAATAACTTCTTCGTTCATCCTATTTCTTCGCTTCCAATTTTTCCAATAGGGCTTTTTTAGGCTTCGCTACGACGCCGTAAATGAACGCGACAGGCAAACCTACGGCTAGCAGCAGGATAATCGCCACCACAATAATGAGAGTGATGATCAGCTTCCAAAGCACGTTATCTAAAACATTGAGAGAGATGCTCGGAATGTGATCCTTAGATACCTCAAATAGTTTTTCGGTGTTACTAACGAAGTCAGGATACTGAGCAAGTATCTCTAGAACGTCGTTATTAATCGATTCTAAGCTAAGCGCAATTCCTGCAAGTGAATCATTCACCTGAGGCAGCTCGCGAGCGGTGGTTGGAATGGTTTCTAGCATTCCATTTACTGAGTTGGTTAATTGTGTCGCGCTACCGATCATTTCTGATAGCTTTTGCTGATTCTCTGGTGACAGTTCCACATCGCTTTTCGCCAATGTATCCAGAGAGCCTGACAAAGCCTGCATGGCTTCGGCTAACTGCTTTGTTGCCTCACCAACGGTCGTCAGTTCAACATTTACTGAATTGACGTTGACATCGAGAACGGGAGCCTTCTTAGGTAGGGTTTCAGTTTGTAGAGTGTCCGTGGCATAAACAGCAGTGCTGGAACATAGTGAAATGATTGTCAGCAACATCATTTGTTTAAGTGATACAAGGATGTGGCTAAATCGGTAATGGGCTAGGTAACTGAGTATCTTTGTCATAGGTCTGTCTCTATATCGATTCGATGTAAGTATTGGTGAAAGGTTGCTAACGTCATTATAAACATGAAACCAAGGACATATCGTCCTTCATAGCAATCTCTCTTGTACCTTAATTGCGACCTAAAACAAAAAGGAGCCCCTGAAGGAGCTCCTTTTGTTTTTTACTGAATTAGTTTCTTACTGTATTTTTTCTTACTGAATTTGTTCAGCCTAAAGAAATTAAATCAGTTAGCGGATTTTGAACTGACCTACATCTTTAGACAGTTTACCGACAGATTTGCCGACCAGTTTTGCTACGTCGTTAATTTCATCAGACAAACCTTGGCTAACACGATTTTGTTCATTTAAGTGTTCAAGGTTGGCACTTAGCTCTTCTGATACGCTACTTTGCTGCTCAGTCGCAGTGGCTATTTGTGTTGCCATATCACTCACTATGGTCGCAGATGACTGGATGGACTCGAACATTTGCTGAATATTCAAAGAGAGTTCTACGTTTTTCTCTACTCGGTTTGAACCGTCCAAAATCGAGTTCACTGCGTCTTTCACACCATTTTGTAGCTTGTCGATCATGGTCTGAATTTCTTCTGTCGATTTTTGTGTTTTGCTGGCAAGTGAGCGAACTTCGTCGGCAACCACCGCGAATCCGCGTCCTTGTTCGCCTGCGCGCGCAGCCTCGATAGCCGCGTTCAGTGCCAACAAGTTTGTTTGCTCTGCAATATTGCGAATCACTTCAAGCACTGTTGCGATGTTATTTGACTCATTCGATAGCTGTTCGATTACTTGATTTGCTTTCTTAATGGAGTTTGCAAGCTGGCGAATTTCGTCAACGGAGTTCTCGACCACTTTCATACCTTGAGATGTCAGTTCAGCGGTATGGTCTGTTTCGCTGGCGGTACTTAAAGTCCGTTCGGCGACTTCTCGAATAGACACACTGAACTCGTTCACTGCTGCGGCAATTTGCTCAATGCTTCTAGTTTGTTCATTGCTTACGTGTTGAGCATTTTCGTGTGTATTCGCCAGTTGTACGGCGTTGTTATCAAGCGATGTGCTGCTCAATGATATTTCAGAAATAAGGGTTTGAAGTTTCGCGACAAAATCATCAAAAGCAGAAGCCAATTTACCAAGTTCATCGCTACGTTGAGAGTTAATTCTCTGTGTTAAATCACCATCACCTTCACTGATCTCTTTAATGCGTTTTGTTAGATCGTTTACGCTACTTACCAATACTTTAGGTACTAGGTAACTTAATACAGCGGTGACGATGATGATGAAGGCAACAAACACTAACATATAGAACTGCATGTCTGCTGTTTCTTCTGAGAACATAGTGACTTCAGCATTCGCTTGAGTATCGAGTTCTTGGCTAGCAACGTCGTAGAGCTGTCGTAAGTTCTCAAAATCTTGAGATACCGTAGAACCAAGCAAAGTTTCGGCTTCTTTTGTATTGCCGTTGTCTACCAATTTGAAGAATTCATTGGATGATTGCTCCCACTTTTTAAAGCGGTTATCAAAATCATTCACTTTGGCAGTGACGGTTGGGTGAGTACTCATAAGACTTTTAAACTTCATCATGCGGTCATAAGCTTGCTTCGCATTGTCTTTAAAATCTTGTAAGTCTTCTTTGCCAGGGCTTAGCAAATAGTGTAATTGCGCCACATAGGCTTGATATAAATCTCGGTCTGCGTTTAAAACGAAGGAGACGGATGGAATGAACTGGTGACCAAAACTATCGACACCGTTATTCAGTTTTTTCGTTAGCGATCCATAACTAACAAATAGAATGATGAGCGATACAACAGCTATTCCCATGGATATTGAAAGTTTTGCTCGAATGCTCTTAGTTACTATCCCGAACATAAATCACCTCATGTGATAAAAATTCAAATACAACACTGACGATCTTTTTTATTGTTTGTTTTAATTTAGTTGAAAAACAAAATAGCTGTAAAGCGACTTGTCTATATGCATCAATACCTCAGGTCATGTCGATAAAATGTGAATTTGTTGAACTTTGGAATATCCGCGTTTGAATACGTCATGTCGACAGAGGATTGTTCTATAGGTGTTTGGCTATTGGTTGTAATTGTCTGAATAACAACAAAATTAGAGTAATTACGACAATTAGAAAAAACTTAAATTAATAGTTTTGTAAATAAATCAAAGTGTTAATGATTGGCTTGTAATTTGCCCAGTAAACTTATTTGTTAAAGCTTTTGTTTATAAGGAATGGGTAATGTCGAATTTAGAAACCGATCGCTATATCTCTTTTTGTAATATCGAATGTGATCAAAATGCCGATCTGCTTGTCAGTCTACTTGATAAACATTTAGAAGCCGGACACGGCAAAGAGCAGTGGCACAGCTATTTTCGTAATAAACAGAAAGAACAGAAGAATATGGGGCGTGACAACCTAAATTTTGTCGGCAATCAATTAAACGTTTTATACAGCTATTTTGCAGAATGTGATGACAGTGATGCGCTCGATCTTCTCTACAAGTTGGAGCAAGAGTGTTGTTAGCTATTCGATAGTAGAAGTGTGCAACAACTCTCCGCTATCGACCTTTTTATATGGTAATTGAGTCATTTCTGACTCAATTATTTGCATATGAATGCATTATGGCTTGGTCATTATAAATATGGTGTTTGGTATAGTTTCTTGAAATATATTAGATAATTATAAGGACACCTACATGTTCAAGAACCTTACACTGAAGCAAAAGTTAATCCTACCTCTTACGTTTATCGTTTTGTTGCTCGTATCTACTTCAACTGTGATTGTTTTAACTTCATCGAAACAGTCAGTTTTAACGGATACTTTAAACGAAAAGGTGATCCCAAATCTCTTTGTTCTAGAAGATGCCTACCGAGATTTATATCAGGCGACAAGTGCCATACAGGGACTAGCTCTAGCCGACAATCAAACCGAGATAGAACATCATCTATTTGAGTTCAAAGAAAATGCTTATAAAGCCATACCGAGAATGCGTAAGTCTGTGGAACTCGTTGATCAGGGAATTATGCCTGTAGCCTACCAATCAGAGGTTCAACACCTAATTAAATTGGGAGAAAAGTGGCTAACAAGTTATGAAGCCATGGTTAAGCAACAACCAGTCAATTGGGAGCGATATTACGAACAAAATAGTAAAGAATTCGATGAGCTTTTTTCCGCTGTTCGTGTTCAGTTAAATGTTGTTAAAGGAGCGATGGAATCCAAGCAATCTGAGTTAGAAAAAGACATCGCAACTGCGGCTCATCTTGCTGATCTCGTTATTATGGGCGGTACAGCTGTGGTTTCTATTGCTGCACTTGCGATGGTGCTGCTGCTTGTGAGAACTATTGTGACGCCAGTCAAAAGCATTCAAAAAGCTATGGAGCAAATTGCTACTGGTGATGGTGATTTACGACAACGAATCGAAGTTAATTCAAAAGATGAAATTGGTCAGTTAGCGGGTTCATTTAACTTGTTTGTTTCTAAGATTCAAACTACGGTGGCGCAAGTGGTGGAAAGCAGCAGTGCACTTCAAAGAGAGATAGGCAACCTACAAACCCTAACCTCTAATATCGAGAATTCAACCACGCATCAACAGAAGGACAGTGAAGTAGTCGCAGCAGCTGTCCATGAAATGCAAACTACCAGTCGAAGTGTCAGTGACAATGCTCAGGAGGCTGCCAACGCTAGCCAAATTGCGAATCAGGAACTGTTGAACACCAATGCAATTCTTGAATCTTCAGTGGATTCAATCCGGCAACTTGCTAACGAGATTGGGCGTGCAAGCACGGTTATCAACAATTTAGACAGAGATGTTAGCAACATCGCTTCTGTTGTAGATGTAATTCAAGGGATTGCTGAGCAAACTAACTTATTAGCGCTTAATGCAGCGATTGAGGCAGCTCGAGCAGGTGAACAAGGGCGAGGTTTTGCAGTTGTGGCTGATGAAGTACGTTCATTAGCTAGCAGAACTCAGCAGAGTACTGGCGAAATACAATCAATGATTGAAAGACTGCAAGTAGGAGCAGAGCAGGCAGTTGAAGCTATGGCAAGTAGTACGAAGAGTGGTGACAATACAATCATTCAGGCAGGAAAAGCTAGTCACGCTTTGTCTGAAATTTTAAACGCAATATCTCTAATGAACGAGATGAATACCCATATCGCAACTGCAGCAAGTCAACAAAGCACTGTAAGTGATGAAGTGAATAGTAATGTTCAAGGTATAGCTGACAGCAGCAGAGCCATCGTTGATATTGTTGAACAAGCACAACGAGCACTTACTCTCTTGCGTGAGCAAGGTGGCAAGTTGGATGGTCAGGTAAGTCAATTCAAAGTGTAACTGAGTAACTTACACTGACTTAGGGTTGAATAATCTGATGCTTTGTATTCGTTTCGCTTAAACAAGAACGCAATGACCAAGTTAAAAAAGACCACATAGTGTGGTCTTTTATGTCTATAACATTTTGCGCCTAAGCAAGCCTTGAAACATCAACAGCAACACTTAAAGATTGTGAGTCTCCGCCGTCGAAAATAACACCCTGCAGTGGCGTAACGTCTGCATAATCTCGCCCCCAACCTGTGACGATGTGTTGCTCTGAAGGTATCAAATTGTTGGTTGGATCAAATTCTACCCAGCCTAACTCGGGTACAAAAATAGCGAACCAAGCGTGTGAGGCATCTGCACCGACTAACTTCTCTTGTCCTGGAGGGGGAAGTGTTTCGATGTAACCACTCATATAGCGTGCGGGTATACCAACCGAACGCAAGCACCCAATGGCTAAATGTGCAAAGTCCTGACAAACACCGCGTTTTTCCCTCAGCACCTCTTCTGCTGGCGTCGTTACATCTGTTGCTGTTGGGTCAAACTTGAATTCGGAGAATATGTGGTGCGTAAACGCTTTTGCGGAGGCGAGTACCGGTTGATTGTCTGCAAAAAAGGGTAGAGCGTAATCGTGCAAGGTGTCTGAGCACAGGATTTGCTCCGAATCCAAACAGTATTCTTTTGCCATTCTTAACTCAGTGGTATCGGCATTGTTGATCAATGCGCGAAGTTCACCACACGTTAACGGGTGCTGATCTGCTTCGTCAGACCAACTCGGTGTGCTGATGTCGAAATAACTTACAACATCGATAGTGAGTTTTTTGTGCGGCTCTTGAATTGAGAAATAGAAAGTAGAATTGCCGAAGTAATCCTTGCCTTCACGCTGATATATTGGTGTCGGGTGTACCTGTATTCGTCGGTTAAGACAGCGTTGACGCTCAGTATCTCTTGGTAAAAGGTGCGCCATGTTATAGCACAAGGTTACAGGTGCACTGTATTCATAGGTGGTGGTGTGTCGCACGCGGTACTTCATACGTCCAATTTCCATTTCGGTTTGATCAACTGTTGCGGTCCCGCGGTGTGGTCGAAATACTTATCGCTGATAAGCGAAGTGAATTTTTCCAATTGCTCGGTAACTTTAGCCATCAACTGCGACAGTTGTAGACGAGTTTCTGTTTCGTCATCAATTTGCGCCAACTCTTCCAAATCAGTTAGCTGGATGTCCGTTAGAGTTTGAATGATCAAACGACTCTCTTGTGTGAGTCCACCCGGAATGTAATTTTGGTGACGCGGTAACACATTGAGAAATTCACGCAGTCTTTCTAACTGGTAAACCAACGCTCTTGGGTTAGTGGTATCCACCATTAAGAGATCGAGACCAAAGGCTACTCTCGCACGTGTGCGGTATCTACGACGGAAGGAGATCAACGCTTCCATACTTAAAAGAACCGATTCCAATACTTGTTGTTGAGCAAGCCCAACCAAAGGTTTTGTCAGCGTTGATTGCAGTAGGTTCGCCGTTTGCAGTGCTCGTTCAGTTCGGCGACCAATTTGTTGGAACACCCAATCCTGACCTCTTAACATACTTTCATGGTTCAAGCCTGAAAGAGCGAGCAATGTGGTAACTAAACCATCTAACGACTCTTCAGGGATCGCAGGTAAGCCAAACTCATAGGCACGATCGACTTTGGCGATGTGGTCGCGAAGCTCGTTTAATATTACGCGAGTATCCGCTGAGAGCATCTCTTTCACTTGTTCACCGCAAGCAAGCAATGACTGTAAGTTCGCTTTAATGCTTCCTACGCGGTTACCATTAGTGACCAAATCGGCGAGTTCTTTGTTTGGATTTTCAAACAAAGCCGCATCTCCGGTTGTAAAGCCAGGTAAGCAGTGTGTTTGATGGGAAATCGCTTCAAGCAAAATATCTCGGCTTTCAGGCACCAATGACTCCAGACCATTGAGCTGTTTAAACACTGTCCTCATTAAACGCAGGCTAATCTCCGCACGCTCGGCGTAACGTCCGAACCAGAACAAGTTCTCGACAACACGGCTAGGCATACTGGTTTGCTGCGCCACATCAAGCGACTTATCAAACAGTGATTGGTGAGAAAGATCTGGCGAGTTCGACAATATCCAGGTGTCTTTACTGCGTGAGCCTGAAAGCTTTGTGACTATGTAATCTTCAGTGGATTCTGCTACGCGAGTTAATCCACCGGGCATGACGGTGTAGTGGTCTTTGTCTGCAACGGTAAATGCTTTTAATAAACTCGGTCTGGCTTGAATGTGTTGTTCTGACCAGATAGGTAACATCGAGCCCGGTACATAGCTTTGAGCAACGTACATGTATGGACGTTTTTCAATCATGGCTAGCGTTTTGACTCGGTCTTCTTCTGATAAACAGTGTCCGTAAATCGTTGGCTGACCCATGCTGCGGCACGCCGGTTTGATAATCAGCTGTCCGAGATTCTCTTTGATATAGCTAAGGCTCTGTTTGTCACCACACCACCACGTGTTCACCGTTGGGATGAGAAGTTGCTCTCCCAGTAAATATTGGCAAATCTTAGGTAAGAAGGCATAAAGGGCAGGAGCCTCCAGAACACCTCCACCGAGTGGGTTTGCTAAAATAACGTTACCAGCACGTGCCACTTCCAATAGCCCGGGAACACCAAGCAGTGAGTCAGCATTAAGTTCAGCTTGGTCGCAATAGGCATCATCGAGTCGACGTAAAATAACATCTACTTGTGATAAGCCATTAAGGGATTTTAGCCATACTTTACCGTTACGTACGGTTAAGTCACCACCCTGAACAAGCGGGTAACCTAAATAGTTTGCCAAATAAGCGTGCTCAAAGTAGGTGCTGCTATAGGCACCCGGAGTGAGCACAACGATTAGTGGTGAATCGGATTTGTGGCTGGCTAGATGCGAAAGGGTATTGCGCAGAGTGTGGAAGAACGCGGATAGGCGTCTCACATTACCTTGGCGGAAAATGCTCGGCATAACACGCGAAATAACAGTGCGGTTTTCTAAAGCATAACCGACTCCCGAAGGTGCTTGTGTATGATCACCAATAACAATATGGTTGCCTTGGGTGTCACGCACCAAATCGACGGAGTGCAGGATTAGCTGCTTGTCGCCCGGCATTTTGATACCGTGGCAAGCGCGCAGAAATCCGGGATGACTGAATATGATTTCAGACGGGATAATACCGTCCTTAATCAGATTTTGTTCACCGTAGATATCTTTCAAAATGAGGTCATAGAGATTAGAACGTTGAACTAATCCTTTTTCCAGCTTCTGCCATTCCTGCCAATGGATGAGGTTAGGAATGACATCTAATGCCCACACATCGGGTGTCAGAGGGTCATTTTTTAAATCGTAAGTCGCGCCATCGTCACGCAAAATGCGCTGCGCTCTTTGGTGGCGATCATCCAGACCATCAACATCCAGTTTATTCAGATGTTCAAGCAAAGGTTTCCAGTGCGTGCGTGGTGCTCGCTGCTCATCATACACTTCATCAAACGCGTAAGATGAGGCTGGATAAGGACTAGCAAGGACCGATGTTTCCATCGATCCTTGCTCGGTTGAATTAGTCGACTGGTCAGGTCTGGATTGTTGCATCATTTTTTTTATGACTACCTCACGTAACAGGACGTTAATTATACACATTCGTTTTAAAATTCGCGCGAGCCATTTTACTGGCTCGCGTTTTCTCTTCTATCGAGACTTATATTTGTTCATCTAAGTTGTTCGTATGGTACCTATTTTGAGTACCGAGCCTTAGCCTGAAAATCCCGCTTTCTGAGATCCAGTGTGTGTGGGTATTCACGGCAAATCTCTTCATTTGGCGGAGACATCGGTCTTGGAACATCAGTGTGTTCGTAAAACTGACGCAGCGCATTGAACTCTGGTTTCACTTCGAGAGGACCTTGTGTAAAACCGTGATCCCAGAATCGGTTCACTCGACGAGCTTCCGCTTCATTACTGTTCACTGGAAGTGTTTCGTACGTACGACCACCGGCATGGCTAACATGATAAGTACATCCGCCAATCGATAAACCATTCCAAGTGTCGATAATGTCAAACACCAGTGGTGCATCGACACCCAATGTTGGGTGTAACGCAGAAGGTGGCGACCATGCACGGTATCTGACAGCTGCAATATATTCACCTTTACGACCGGTAGCGCGTAAAGGTACGCGGCGTCCGTTACAGGCGAGCAAATAGCGACCTTCAGTTAATCCGGTAAGGCGCACTTGCAATCTTTCCACTGAGGAATCCACATACCTCGCGGTTCCTGAATGGGTAATTTCTTCACCCAATACATGCCAAGGTTCGATTGCCCAGCGCAGTTCTAGCTCCATATCATCAATTTGTTGGCGACCATAATGCGGGAAGCGGAACTCTTCAAAAGGTGCAAGCCATTCCAGTTTGAACGGATAGCCGTGACGTTGCAGATCTTCCACCACCTCTTTTATGTCCTGCCATACGTAGTGTGGCATCATAAATTTGTCGTGTAGGGATGTACCCCAACGAATCAGAGGTTTGTGGTAAGGATCTTTCCAGAATCGAGCAACCAGACAGCGCAATAAAAGCGTTTGAACTAACGACATTCTGGCGTGTGGCGGCATTTCAAACCCACGAAACTCAAGAATCCCGAGACGTCCACTACTACTGCCAGCAGCGTAGAGCTTGTCGATACAAAATTCTGAGCGATGTGTGTTACCCGTAATATCAACCAGTAGGTTACGCATTAGTCGGTCGACGAGCCAAGGCTGATCGACTAAGCCTTCAGGCATGTTCTGGAACGCAATTTCCATTTCGTACAGTGCTTCATCTCTGCCTTCATCTGGGCGAGGTGCTTGGCTGGTTGGGCCGATAAACATCCCTGAAAACAGATAAGACAAACCCGGATGGTGCTGCCAGTAATTAACAAAGCTACGTAACAAATCCGGTTTACGTAGCATTGGACTGTCAGCGGGTGTGGCTCCACCTAATGTGATGTGGTTACCACCACCTGTACCAGTGTGTCGCCCGTCGAGCATGAACTTCTCTGTACCTAAGCGGCATAGGTGAGCCTGTTCGTAAAGCGTTTCGGTGTTGTAGACCAGCTCTTTCCAGCTATGAGCTGGATGTATGTTGACCTCGATAACGCCCGGGTCAGGTGTGATCAGTAGTTTTTGTAAGCGATAGTCTTTTGGCGGCTCATAACCTTCAATCACAACTGGCATTGATAGCTCAAGCGCTGTCACTTCAATGAAATGCATCAGAGACACGTAGTGTTCCAAGGACGTCATTGGCGGCAAAAACAGGTGTAAGCGACCCTCTCTTGGCTCGATACAAAGCGCTGTATGAATGACGGCTTTAGTTATTGTCTGCTTTTGCTCTACCTGAGTTTGGTGCTGCTCGCTTTGAGTTTGGTTTGCCGATTCGGTAAACGAGTAAACGGGCAGCGCTTCTCTTTGTTCAAACGGGTCTCGCTCGGGAACAATCTCTTCCTGACTGATTGGTGGAAGTGAATTGAGAGGCAAACGGAAACCCATCGGGCTATCGCCAGGAATCAAAGTAATGACATCACTGCGCATTGGCCACAGAGAGCTTTGCCACTGACCATTAAAGTAGCTCAGTGGTAGCACATAACCCGTTGACGTATCGAGTCCTCGGGTGAGCAGTTTTGCTAAACGTCTGCGTTCCAAATCGTCTTTAAGGGATGCTTTTTTCGGATTCACTGAATCGGGTAAAGAGCGCTCAAGCCACAAATAGTAGAGTGAATCTTCATACGCTGGTTGCAGATACTTACTGTCTAGGAAAAGCTGCTGACATAAGGTTTCACCAAAGCGCTGAGCATCTTGCAAGTTGTGTTGATAGTCTTTATCGACACGGGCAAGCAGTTGAGGGTGGCTCCATAACGCTTCACCATCGGTACGCCAGAAGTAACCCAGCGCCCAACGAGGTAGCTCTTCACCCGGATACCATTTGCCCTGACCGTAGTGGAGCAAACCATCAGAGCCGAACTTGTCTTTGAGCTTAAGTAATAAATCTTTGGAGAGACGAAGCTTATCAGCACCCAGAGCGCCGGTGTTCCATTGCTCAGAATCCATATCATCAATAGAGACGAACGTGGGTTCACCGCCCATGGTTAGGCGAACATCTTCTTCCTCTAAAATTTTATCAACGGCATTCCCTAATGCTTTGATGTTTTCCCACTCATCATCGCTGTAAGGCTTTGTGACACGAGGGTCTTCGTGAATACGAATAACCGTGTTGGTGTAGCTAAATTCGCATTCACACTCATCAACCATACCGGTAATCGGTGCGGCAGATGCTGGGTCTGCGGTACAAGCTAGAGGAATGTGTCCCTCACCAGCAAACAAACCACTGGTAGGGTCTAATCCCACCCAACCTGCACCCGGAAGGTAGACTTCGCACCATGCGTGCAGGTCTGTAAAATCTTGCTCAGGACCTGAAGGACCATCCAAGGCTTTCACATCGGCGGTAAGCTGCACTAAATAGCCAGAAGCAAAGCGAGCAGCTAAACCGAGATTACGCAGCACTTCAATAAGTAGCCAAGCAGTATCGCGGCAAGAGCCTTTTCTAAGCGTAAGTGTCTCTTCGGCACTCTGAATGCCGGGTTCTAAACGAATACCGTATTCAATTTGTTGTGAAAGCTGGCTATTGAGTTTAGAAAGAAAACTCACAATTGGCGTTTCGCTTCGGTCGACATCTTTAAGCCATGCCGAGAGTAGTGCGTTTGGTTCATCGTGTTTCAAATACGGAGCCAGCTCTTCTTCGAGTAGGCTGTCGTATTTGAACGGATATGTTTCGGCGTACTCTTCAATAAAGAAATCGAAGGGGTTAATCACCGTCATATCGGCGATGACTTCTACTTCGAATTGCAGCTTGCGCATTTTTTCTGGGAACACTAGACGCGCCTGATAGTTGCCAAACGCATCTTGTTGCCAGTTGATAAAGTGCTTTTCAGGTAACACCTTGAGTGAATATCCATGAATGTGCGTGCGCGAGTGTGGCGCCGGTCGAAGGCGCAACACATGCGGAGAAACATTCACATCGCGGTCAAACTCGTAAGTTGTTTTATGCAATATCGCTACGCGAATGGTCATGCAGCTTCTCCGTGGCGGAAGTGAAACCAAGTCTCTCGGATCTGGCTATGCAGATCGATAATGGCTAACTGGACGTCATTGAGATAGTTACTGAATTCGATATTAAGCTCTTTTGCGCTGTCGACACCTTTGGTGTTTTGCAGTAGACGATTAACTTCAACTACCACTTCTTCCGCACTTGGTAGCGCTTCGGCGGCGATTTTGATTTGCGTTAAGCAAAATGTTTGTGAGCGAGGGAAGAACTCATCCATCAGCAAGAAAGTCGCCGCATCTTCACCAGTGACCGATGCACGCATCGTTCTGCGATAGTTGAGATAGGCACTCTGAGATTTGAGAACTTTTGACCACAAAACTTGCTCAAGATGAAGACGCTCTTCTTCACTTGATTGGTTCATGATCGACACCGCAGAGTCCAAAATGCGCGTATTCATATCCGCGCGCTCTAGGTAGCGACCTAAGATAATAAAGCTCCAGCCCGCATCGCGACGCATCGCGTTAGCAAGAAGCCCAATCACTTTTTGGCAACCTTCAATGATGTCGTTCAGGTAGACGTGGCGATCAGAGCGGTTGATGCCTAGCTGAATGTGTTTTTTAGCGTAGATGTTAAGTTCGTTGATCTGTTCCCACATCTCCTCAGGTACTACATCACGAGAGGTACGAATGTTTTCGCGCACCATATTGAGCGAGGCGAGTAGGGAGCTTGGGTTATCCATGTCAGAAAGCAAATACTTCACCACGTTACGCTCGCCGTGATCTTTGTATTTGCTGGTGTAATCAATAACGCTGCCGTTGATCTCGATAAGGTTGTACCAAGAAATTCGAATGTCTCTTGGTAAGTCATACAGCAGTTCATCGTAAACATTTAATAGGCGAGCAATGTTCTCGACTCGCTCCAAATAACGCGCACTCCAGTAAAGGCGCTCAGCAACTCTTGATAACATTGTTACTCTCCTTTTGACTTAACAATCCATGTGTCTTTACTACCACCGCCTTGTGACGAGTTAACGACAAGGGAGCCTTTCTTCAACGCAACGCGAGTAAGTCCGCCTGTGGTGACATAGATTTTGTTGCTTTGCAAAATGAATGGACGCAAATCCAAATGACGAGGTTCGATACAGTTGGTGTCAACCAAGGTCGGCGCCGTGGAGAGTTTCAGGGTTGGTTGCGCTATATAGTTTCGTGGGTTCTTCTGTATTAAGTCTGCAAAAAGAACACGCTCTTCTTCCGTAGAGTGAGGACCAACAAGCATACCGTAACCGCCAGATTCGTTGGCTGGTTTTACTACTAGCTTATCTAAGTTAGCTAACACGTAAGCACGCTGTTCTTCATCTTCGCATAAGAAAGTTTCTACGTTCGGTAGAATCGGTTCCTCATCCAGATAATAACGAATCAGATCGGGTACATAGGCGTAAACCACTTTGTCATCGGCAACGCCAGCGCCTGGAGCGTTAGCCAAAGCCACGTTCCCCGCTTTCCAAGCACGCATTAATCCGGGAACGCCTAGCATAGAATCAGGATGGAACACTTCAGGGTCAATAAACCAGTCATCAATACGACGGTAGATAACGTCAACGCGTTCTGGTCCGTAGATGGTTTTCATATACACACAGTCGTCGGTATCGACATATAAATCTCCACCTTCAACCAGTTCTACCCCCATTTGCTGAGCTAAGAACGCATGTTCGAAATAAGCGGAGTTATAGATACCCGGTGTCAGAACGACAATTTCTGGATGCTCGATCGCTCTTGGTGAAAGGGCTGCCAGCATGTCAAACAGTCTAGATGTGTATGAGTCGACCGGAAGAATATCGTCGTTTTCAAATAACTCCGGAAGAACTCGCTTGGTGATTGCACGGTTTTCGAGCATATACGATACACCTGAAGGAACACGTAGGTTATCTTCAAGCACATAGAACTGACCATCGTCGGCACGCACCAAATCGGTGCCACAAATGTGTGCCCACACACCAAAAGCGGGCGACACTCCGATGCACTCAGGTCGGAAGTTTTTCGATTCTTCAATAATATGCTTGGGAATAATGCCGTCTTTAATGCACTTTTGATCGTGATAAAGGTCATCAATAAAGCGGTTGAGAGCGGTAAGTCTTTGCTTTAATCCTTTCTCCGCGACCTGCCAATCTTTGGCATCAATAGTGCGCGGTATGATGTCGAAAGGCCAAGCTCGGTCAATATTTCCCTCTTCGGTGTAAACCGTAAAACTGATCCCCATTTCCTGAATGGTGGTCTCAGCGGTAAGCCGACGTTTTTCAAGCTCTTCAGCAGGCAATGATTCTAAATAGGTGAGCAGTTGCGAAGCCGATTGACGAGGCTTACCTTGGCTATCAATGAGTTCATCAAAGAACAATTCGGAGTTGTAGTTTTTAGTTAATTTATCCATGGGAGTTCCGTCCTTTATGGCAACCAACAGTGAACACGTGATCAGCACTGCCAGTTATGGTGTGCCGAATCAGAGGTGGTTGCCTTTTAACTTCCTGTTAAGGCTTAGTTGAAGTTAACTACTTCTATACCTGAACCTAGTTATCTGGTTCGGTATATAGTTGTTTAAGCAAGGAATAAGCCAGAGCGATGAGTGGTGACAAACGTCTTGGAAAACAGGTGTTACGTCAAAGCCGCTATTCCAAATTGAAAACAGAGAAGTGCGCGCTTTTTAACAACGTGGCACTTCAGTAGATAAGCATAGGTGATAATTTAACAATTACTAAAATAGATTGTTTTTTAAGGAAAAAATAATCGGGCTACAGTGATTTCTTTGAGGCATGAAAATTCAAGACACAAGTTTTGCACACGCAGGCTTTTCGTCTCATTTCAGGCGGGATTTGTGAAAGTAACTCTTCGGGAAAGGTGATCGCTGGGTCGTTACACCAACAGGATTTCTTAATATCCAGTGCACCCATATTAATACAAGAGTTCGGCTTTCCACACAAAGGGCAAACAAGTGGATCGGGTTTAAGTTCGGTTATTTTCACAACTCAGGTCTCTTCGTCATACTTTGGTTATATACGCTTTTGTTACTTAGCGAGTGTTATACACTGAGCGTAGATAAAATGCATGGTTAATGCGACGGGGATGGATGTTACTTTCATTCGCCTTTTGACATCAGGTTACTTTAGCAATTAAAGGATCAAACAAACTTATTGCCAAATCAGAGAACGACTACACTGATTACGTTAACGTATTATTGGGTTTTAATTTCAAGGAAAGATATATGTCTCAAGATAATGCTAAGCAGGAAGTGACAGTTGTCGATATCAAAATGCCATTCATGTCAATGGTGATTTTTATGGTGAAATTCGCTATCGCTTCAATCCCAGCTTTTGTCATATTGAGTTTGATTTTTACACTGCTGATGGCAGTGTTCGGCGGAATGTTCCACGGAATGGGAAGATATTAATTCTTCCCTAAAACGGTGAAACCCTGATGTTGGTAGCATCGGGGTTTCGAATTTTTAGATGTCTCAGTTGGTAAGGCTGATTTATCTTATATATGCAAAAGGTTGGATTTTATCCAACTAATTCCTTGGTAGGGAATTAGATACGGATGAAGTCCATGTGCTCAACTTTTGGCTTAAACACGTGACGTTGTACGTCTTGTGGCTTAACCTTAACTTCAGCACCGTCAATCACTAGAACGATACCTTCGTAGAACTCAGGTTTGTCCATTTGGTTCATGATGTCATCATGGTTTAGAGTGATTGATACAGGCGCAGCCTCACCACCGTAAACGATAGCAGGGAATAGGCCAGCGTGACGTAGGCGGCGGCTCGCACCTTTACCTAGTTCAGTACGTACTACTGCTTCAAATTTCATAGTATTTACTCTCAAAATTAGTAAAAAATAAATGAACAACACAATGCGACCTTGTGTTGTATAGACGTTCGATAAACTAAGTATGTCTATCAAAACGAGCGCGGATACTATCATCCAATCAGGTATGTAGCAATAAAAATGTCGTTCTAGCGGTGAATCTTATCTGTATCTATCGCTTTGTTGAACAAGGATTCATCAAGCGGCGGGGATAGGTAAGGTTAAAGTCGCTTTTAACCCGCCAAGTTGCCCTTTCGATAGGGAAAGTTTTCCTCGGTAGCTGTGTGCCATTTCGCTCACAATGTTTAACCCTAACCCTGTGCCCGGAACAGTTTCATCTAAGCGAATACCACGTTTGATGGCACGTTCGATATCTTCTTCACTGATACCTGCGCCATCATCTTCTACGCAGATAGCAATGCGTTCTTTGTTTTCTTCTACGCTGTACACACGAATGAGTGAGTTCGCCCACTTGTAACTGTTTTCCAATAAGTTACCGATCATTTCTTCAAAATCGGTGGGTTCTACGGCGACAGTGAGATTGGAGTCTAGCTCGTTGACTAAAGTGATTTCACGCTCGGCATACACTTTGTCAAAAGCGATAGAAATGGCATCGACCCTCTCGCTGGGGTTTGTTTTTACGGCCAGTATGTTTGCAGCGCCAGCCATGCGCGCACGACCTAGGTGGTAATCAATGTGCTGTTGAATCTGTTCAATGGGTTCTTGTAGTGCTTGTTTGTTCTCTTCATTGAGTGTCGCCACTTCGTTTTTGAGCACAGAGAGCGGTGTCTTTAACGCGTGGGACAGATTACCCGCATGGTTACGAGCGCGCTCTAATAACTCTTGATAGTGAAACAGCAGAGCATTGAGATCTTTAACCAACGGATAGACTTCTTTGGGGTAGTTTTCGCTGAGGGTTGATTGCTCACCTTTGCGCAATAAAGCGAGCTCTTTCTGCATCTTCCCAAGAGGCCATAGCGACCAAGAAATCTGCGCACTGATCAGAATTAATACACCAGAGAACAACAGTGCAAGAATGATCCAAAGCTGCCCAATCACTTGCTTTAACGTTTCTTGGATAGGGGATTCATCCATACCGACGATGATCTGAATAGGGCGTGAATATTCAGGCAGATAAATAGTTTGAGTGAGCACCACTAAGTTTTCGTTTTTTGCGCCTTTGTAGATGGTTTTGTGGCTATGCTGCTCTTCGACCAACGTTTTGTCCCATAAAGAGCGAGAACGAATAGCGTGCTCACCAATCTGCATTGACCAATAGACACCGCTGTAGGGTTGATTAAATCGAGGGTCGGACAGGCGGCGTGAAAGGCTCAGTCTACCTGTGTTATCTGCTTCTAAATTGGCGGTGATTTCATCCAGTGAAAGGCGCAATTGGCTCTGTGCATCTTCGATAAGATAGTCTTTCACCATTGAAGGAATAAGATATCCCGCAGCCAGTATCATGGCGCTTAACCAAAGCGTGGCAGCCAACAGTAACCGATTTTTGATACTGAGATGTTTTAACGAAGCTCGTTTTAACGGTGCAGTTTTTAACGAATCGTGTTTATTGGGCATGCAATTGATACCCCAAGCCTCTCACAGTTTTGATGACATCTGGCGCCACTTTTTTGCGGATACGTCCAATGAACACTTCTATGGTGTTCGAATCTCGGTCGAAATCCTGTTTATAGATGTGTTCAACCAACTCGGTACGAGAAATTACCTTATCTGGGTTATGCATGAAGTAGGCGATAACTTTATATTCCAGAGCCGTTAGGTTTAGTGGTTGGTCTTTCCACATCACCACTGAACTTCGCGTATCCAAACTTAAATTTCCTACTTGCAAAATAGGGGCTGCATTTCCAGAAGCTCTGCGTAATTGAGAACGAATTCGCGCTATCAGTTCGACTATTTCAAATGGTTTGGTCAGGTAGTCGTCGGCACCAGCATTTAAGCCTTCCACACGTTGGGTAAGTGTGTCGCGAGCGCTGAGTATGATGACTGGAGTATTGATTTGCTGGTCGCGCAGACTGTTGAGTACGGAAATACCATCGAGCTTAGGTAAGCCCAAGTCTAATACAATACAGTCCCACTCTTCGGTGGTTGCTCGATACAACGCATCTTCACCATCAAAAGAAGCTTCTGGCACCCAGCCAGCATCTTCAAGTGCGTGGGCTATCTGTTCACTCAGTTTTTGGTCGTCTTCAACTACGAGGATCTTCATTGTGCATCTCTATTTTTTATTACGCTTAGCACGTTTCTGCCTTTGATAGACATTAGCTCAAGTGTGGTTGCGTTGTATTCCACACGTATCACTTTATCTTCATGAACTAATTTTAAATCGTATATCCATTCATCGTCCTCTTCTTCTAATTCTACTTTGATCAGACGCCCATAGAGCTCATTATCAATTGCAGCATAGAGTTCTGAAAACGGTTTGATAAGCCCTTTTTGCACCGCAGCGTAGACTTCATCTTGATCTTCGTCGATTTTGACTTGCGTGCCTTCTTTGTAGGTATCTTGAATAGGGTCATTGAGCATTGGTTGATCGGCAAATGCTGAATTGACCGTACTTAAAGAACAAAGGCTGGTAAGGAGAGCAATCAAAGTAGCGGTATTGAGTTTGGAATTTAGCATGTAAAGCGTCCGTTACGTCATGATTGGTGCAGTATAAATGCCGGAATATGAATAGGATGTGAATCTTATCGCCTTGAAAACAGATATCATCTTGCAAGTCGGAAAACTTACACTAGCTCATCAGCAAATATTTTGTCGCGCATTTTCCAGAAACGACCTGATTTTCTGGCAATGACAAATTGTGGCGGGCGAAAACGATGTTGATTGTCGACGACTTTCGAAGGTGACGCTTCGTCGAATGGTCGATGTCTGTCTGCCAAATGTGGTCGCACAAAACGTTCTTTAAACACGGCTTTTTGTTTTGGCGTAGTCAGTGCCCAAAATTCGTGTACTTGTGCGTTGTTGTCACCAATGTAGGTCACCCTTAGTTGTGACTTACCTTTGTCATCTTTATGTACACTCAAATCCATGTTGAGGCATTCAAAGACTAGAGCATCTTTAAGACTCAACGCTTCTTTAAGCTTTTTATCAGGGTCAACCAAGGTGGCATCGCACTCGTGGCAGATACGGGCTGCAATATCATTGTCTGCTCCGCATTCGTTACAGTACTTGGCTCTGAAGCGGTAACCGCAATGTTCGCGTTCGTTGGTTTCTTCATCGGTAAAATAGCCTTGGCATTTTCGACCATAGTGTTCGATAAGAAATCCGTTAGCGTCTAGTTTTCCCCAGAAGTTATTGTTGAAACCACAAGCAGGGCAGGGAATGGTTATGATTTCGCTGGTGGAATCGGGTTTTGGGTCGCCTACTTCAGGTTGATACAAATCGTAAGTGTTTCCTGCGTAATCAAGGACCAGACACTCATCTTTCCCTTGTGATAAACGTAGCCCACGTCCAACAATTTGCTGATATAAACTCACGGACTCTGTGGGGCGTAAAATCGCAATTAAATCAACATGGGGGGCGTCAAAACCCGTTGTCAGAACAGACACATTGACCAGATATTTAATTTCACGCTGCTTGAAAGCATTAATGATTCGGTCTCGTTCAGGAGATGGCGTATCGCCTATTACTAATGCGGAGTGTTCCTCGGGCAGTAACCCCATGATTTCTTGAGCATGACGGACAGTGGCGGCAAATACCATGACACCTTGTTTGTCTTTGGAGTGCTCAACGATTTGAGAAACAATCTGGGGTGTTGCACGTTTAGATTGTTCAATCACTAAATCCAGTTCAGACTCTTTGTATCGTCCAGTATTTGCAGGCTTGAGCTGTGAGAAGTCATAACTGAGTACTGGCGCATCAATTAAGCGTGCGTGAGTTAGGAAGCCTTCATCCAGCAGATATTGAATCGGGAGTTCGAAAATGCAGTCGCGAAAGAAACGAGGCTCTTCGCTGCGCACTAATCCTCGAGTGTGATATTGATAAATCCAACCCATCCCCAAACGATAAGGCGTCGCCGTTAAGCCAAGCACTTTCATGCCCGGATTGAGTTCAAGAAGATGTGAAATCACTTTTTGATAGCTGCTGTCTTTATCATCAGGAACGCGGTGGCATTCATCAATAACCAACAAGGAATACTGGTTTTTAAACGCGTCTAAGTTACGCACAACCGATTGTACTGAAGCAAAGACGACTTGCTGGTCTGTCTCTTTGCGCCCTAAGCCCGCAGAGAATACAGCGCCAGTTAAACCATAGCCTTCATACTTTGCGTGGTTCTGTTCAACCAGCTCTTTGACATGAGCAAGTACCAACACGCGACCTTTAGCCAGCCTAGCTAGTTCGGCAATGACCAAGCTTTTCCCTGCACCTGTTGGCAGCACGATGACGGCGGGAGTCGAATGCTTGCGAAAGTAGTGAATAACGGCTTTTACTGAGTCAGCTTGATATGGGCGAAGTGTGTACATGCAATAGGGCGAATAATTCTGTGAAATAGCTCAACTATTTTGAGTGAGATGCGTATAATACCCGACTTCAAGCAGATGAGGTATTCATGCGTTTAGATAAATTTTTGTGTGACGCGCTAGGAACAACGCGTAAAGAGTCGACTCAAATCCTGAAAAGTGGCGAAGTTACTGTTGATGGTGAAGTTCAGAAGGTTGGTTCATTTAAGGTTACTGAACAATCGGACGTTGAGTGGCAAGGACGCGAAATCAGAATAAGTGGTCCGCGTTATATCATGCTTAACAAACCTCAGGGTTTTGTTTGCTCACACGAAGATGGCTTTAACCAAACTGCATTTGTACTGCTTGATGAAGTAAACATGCGCGATTTGCATTTTGCAGGTCGATTGGACGTTGATACCACAGGTTTAGTGCTTATTACCGATGACGGTCAATGGTCTCACCGCATCACTTCACCGAAACATAAGTGCGACAAGATTTATCGTGTTTGGCTTGCCGACCCCATTGAGTCAGATTACCAAGAAAAATTTGCAGCAGGCATTGAACTGCGTAATGAGCGTGAACTAACACTTCCTGCACAAATGGAAGTGATCGATGAACAGCAAGTCCTTCTGACGATTCACGAAGGTAAGTATCACCAAGTGAAACGAATGTTTGCCGCGTTAGGCAATAAAGTTGTCGGCCTTCACCGTGAACGAGTAGGCAATATTGTTCTTGATGAAACATTAGAGCCAGGTGAATACCGATACCTTACGGAAGAAGAAGTCGCTTCAATTTGGAAATAATGACTCTCGCTGGATTTTACAAATACAACTTTAGGAAACACTTTGTTTCCTTACAAGAATTCGCATTCTGATACAGTTCTCATAGCCTGGGCGTATTGTCCTTTCTTTAAGCTATTATTAAGTGCGTCACTTAGGTGATGCACTTGTTCTACATTCAACCGGAGATTTATGACTTCGAATACTACGACGTCTGCCAACGACGCCACTAAGATGAGCTTGATAATGTTTATCGTGCTGGGTGCTATTGGTGCTTTGACGCCGCTGGCTATTGATATGTATTTGCCAGCCATGCCTGCTATTGCAAGAGATTTGGGTGTAAGCGCGGGTTCGGTACAAGTTACGCTTACCGCTTATACTGCCGGTTTTGCTATTGGCCAGCTTCTGCATGGTCCGCTAGCGGACAGCTATGGTCGTAGGCCAGTCATGTTGGTGGGTATTGCGTTATTTGCAATTGCGTCAGTTGTCAGCGCAACCACTAACGGTATTGATGCATTAACGTATGTTCGTGCAGCTCAAGGGTTTGCGGGTGCTGCAGCTGCGGTGGTGATTCAGGCGGTTGTTCGTGACATGTTTGACCGTGAAGATTTCGCCCGTGCGATGTCGTTTGTGACTTTGGTCATCACTCTTGCGCCACTTGCCGCGCCAATGATTGGTGGTCACTTAGCCGTTTGGTTTGGTTGGCGCTCGATTTTCTGGGTACTGGCAATCTTTGCAGTGATCGTCATCCTGATGGTGTTCTGGAAAATTCCAGAAACGCTCTCTGCTGAAAACCGTCAACCGCTGCATATTCGCAGTACGATTCGTAACTATGCTCAGTTGTGTCGTTCTGGCTTTGCTATGGGTTTGATTTTCGCCGGCGCGTTCTCTTTTGCGGGTATGTTTGCATTCTTAACTGCAGGTTCATTCGTTTATATCGATTTGTACGGTGTTAGCCCTAGTGAGTTCGGTTATCTGTTTGGTCTTAACATTGTGGCCATGATTGCCATGACAAGTCTGAATGGTCGATTCGTTAAAAAAGTAGGCTCTCACGCCATGCTGCGCTTTGGTCTGTTCATTCAATTAATGGCTGGCTTTGGCTTGTTCCTAGGTTGGCTATTGGATTGGGGATTGTGGGGTACAGTACCATTTGTGGTGATGTTTGTTGGCACGATTTCAACCATCGGTAGTAACTCGATGGCGCTATTACTAAGCCGTTACCCAAGAATGGCGGGGACCGCCGCTTCGTTGGCGGGAACGTTGAGATTTGGAACAGGATCTGTGGTTGGTATGGTTGTCGCAGCAATGCCTAGCGACGTTGTCTGGCCGATGATTTTAGTGATGTCAGCCTGTTCGGTACTTTCAGCAACCTTCTATTGGACATTAGGAAGAAAAGCATAGTGTCAGCTTATTATTTAGAAATTCAAAATGTAGTTAACTCAGCGCTGGGCGAACTGGCCGCGGAACATGAGTCTGGAAAACTGGTCAACGCACCCGTGGCAAATAACCATTTCTTGGTTCACTGGGTATCTAAAGCAATTAAAGCGCAGCGTTTTGACCGTTGTGTTGTACCAGATCTAACACGTTGGCTAAAAGCAGGTCGTTCGAAGGGTAATCAGTCGGAATTGCTGTTTACTTTTAAGCGTATCTCTTCGTTTTATAAAACTTTTTTTGAAGGTGACGTTGATAACGTGATTACCGACAAAAAAGTTGAAGCATTTTTAGACCAGATGGAGCAGGCTGAATGGGAAGTTTCTACTTCTGAACCTTTGGTTGGTGCGGGTAAAGTGCAAATCTTTACTGACGGGCAAAACTCATTGGCGCTGTGTTCTGAACAGTGTGAATCAAGCTTTGATGGCGAATTGATGGTGAAGCCAATGAACTGGTTTGTTCGCGGCAACCATGCTCAGTTTGTTGAAATGGCCAGTGCAGCCGGATTTATGGTCCATAAGCAAACAGACTACAAATCGAATGTGAAATATCATGGTGAATACTTGGTATTTCCTGCCAATCAGGGTAAGCAACTGGCTGAGATTCCGTTGTCATTTAAAGCGGATTAGTGGCAAGTGTTTGAGTAATAAAAAGGCTCTGTGAATTTTTCCAGAGC
>NZ_JBMMKS010000023.1:0-52992 GCF_058630515.1 Vibrio sp. HM8-C | reverse complement strand
CAAAAATGCCAGAACATTTGTTCTGGCTTTTTTATATCTTCATATCTCAACGCTACGAATAAACGTTCTGAGTTACGCAGCACTCGGACGACGCGTGCGAACAAATGGCGTTCCATTTTCATCGGTAAGAACGTCAGCTTCCACATGATAAAGCTCGTGGATCAGTTCGCTAGTTAAAAGCTCTTGCGGGCTACCAAACGCTCTCAACTCACCCTGCTTTAATATCAGAAGATTATCGGCATATTGAGCTGCCAAGTTAAGATCATGCAGAACCATTAATGTGGTGTAGTTTTGCTGTTTGGTTTGTGTGACCAGATGGTTGAGCAAGACATGTTGATAGTGTAAATCCAATGCGCTGACAGGTTCATCAAGCATTAGAATTTCAGGACTACGCATCAATGCTTGTGCAAACAATATCATCTGACACTGACCACCACTCAATGTTCTCACATCTCTATTAGCAAGATGTTCTAAACCAATGCTCTGCAAAATGCCTAACGCCTCTTCCAACATTTTGGTTTCAATACGCATGCTAAGAGCATCAAGTCTACCCAGAAGAACAACTTCGATGACCGTCATATTCACATCAAGGTGAATATCTTGCGGCATATAACCAAACTTCGTACGCCAAGCACCAAGAGACTTTTTAGAAAGAACGTCTTTGCCGTACTGAATCTCGCCACTTTCGGTTTTGACATCGCCAAATAAGGTTTTCAGTAGTGTACTTTTACCAGTGCCGTTCGGGCCAAGAATAACGTTAACCTGCCCTTGTTTAAGCTTAAAACTGATATCTTTTGCTAAAACTAACTCACCTAACCGTACGTTAAGCTTCATTACTTCCAACATAGGGATTACTTCAAGCATCTTATCTTCTCCTTGCGATGATGAGCCAGAAGAAGAAAGGCACACCGATAATGGCGGTCACAATACCAATTGGGAACAGAGCGCCCGGTACAATCACTTTTGATAACACGGATGCAGTAGAAAGCAAAAATGCACCGATAAGGAAAGAAAGCGGAAGGAAGAAACGCTGATCTTCACCCACCAATATCTTGGCGATATTAGGTGAAACAATACCGATAAAACCGATGATGCCAACAAAACTGGTGACCGTTGCAGTCATCACAGCAACAATCAACAAGGTTTTTAAGCGCAGCTTGACGATGTTTACGCCAAGACTTTTTGCCCGCTCTTCGCCAAGTTTCAATGCGGTCAGTTTCCATGAGTCCTGAAGTAACAAGAACAAGCTAGCCATCACTACTGCTGCGGTAATCGCTAAGTTTGTCCACGTCGCTTTTGAAAGACTACCGAATAGCCAGAACAAGATCTGTTGGCTCAACTCAGGTGACGAAATAAACTGCACAAGAGATAACAAAGATTGGAATAGGAACAGCAGCGCGATACCAGCTAGGATCAATTGCCCTGAACCGATATGACGAACTGACGCCAGCGCAAAAAGAAAACACGCCGACAGCATACAAAAGACAAACGCGCCAATAGGTACGGCTATATTGCTATCGATACCCAAAGAACCAGTGTAAAGCATTAATGCTGCACCGAAACCCGCTGCTGCAGCCATACCTAATGTATAAGGGCTTGCCATGGAGTTATTCAGCAAGGTCTGCATTTCTGCCCCGCCCATTCCCAACGAGCCACCCACAAAAATCGCCATCAGAGCAATCGGCAAACGTAAGTTACTGACGATGACTTGCGTTGAATCATCCACTTGGAATGGTAAACCTGCCCACTGAAGCAGAGCGTAAATCACTGAGCTCGCATCAATCATTGAAGGGCCAGTCATAATATCGAGAACAAAAGAAGCGGCGAGTAAAACGCCAAAACTGGTTAATATCATTCCTCGACGCTTTTCGCTTTTTCGCTGCGCCTCAACGGCCTGCTGTAATACATCCGATAGCATCTTAACTCACCAAATTTATAGATAGTGCTTATTCTCCAAACCTTGTTTTCTATAGCTTCCAGCCTTAGATACGCCACAAGGTTCGGTTAAATTTTTACGGTCAGATGTTAACATTATGCAAATGATAATTGCTAGTATTTATAGTTTTATTCGCAAGCAAAAAAACGGCTCCAAAGTCTATTTTCATAGGTCTTTAGAGCCGTTACAGAGCTATACAGAAATTAACGTTAGAACATCACTTCAAGTGTTAGTCTCGTGTATATAACTGTTCTTGTACCGATTTGGAATTAGAGCTTAGTCACGCACTAAACATGGACGTTTAGGGTCGAATTTCCAATCTTTAATCAGATATTGCATACCGATAGAGTCATCACGCGCACCTAGGCAGTTGTCCATGTAAAGCTTGTGTGCTTCTTCCACTTTTTCCATATCCAGTTCAACACCTAGACCTGGTTTATTTGGTACTTGCACTTTACCGTCAACGATTTGGAAAGGCTCTTTAGTTAGACGTTGGTTGCCTTCTTGCCAAATCCAGTGAGTATCAATTGCAGTAATATTGCCAGGCGCCGCTGCCGCTACGTGAGTAAACATCGCAAGCGAAATATCAAAGTGGTTGTTTGAGTGTGAACCCCAAGTGTAACCAAACTCATGACACATTTGAGCAACGCGCACTGAACCTTCCATTGTCCAGAAATGAGGGTCAGCCAACGGGATATCGACTGATTGCAGGCTTAGAGAGTGACCCATTTGGCGCCAATCTGTCGCAACCATGTTCGTTGCTGTTGGTAGACCAGTACGACGTTTGAATTCCGCCAATACTTCGCGACCAGACATACCATTTTCTTCGCCACATGGATCTTCAGCGTAAGCTAACGTGTCTTTAAGCTCTAGACCAATGCGAATCGCTTCATCTAGAGACCATGCACCGTTCGGATCAAGAGTAACGCGAGCTTCAGGGAATGCTGCTTTGATTGCTTTTACAGCCAATGCTTCTTCATCTGCAGAAAGAACGCCGCCTTTCAGTTTGAAATCGTGGAAACCGTATTTCGCATGAGAAGCTTTTGCTAGATTAGCAACCGTTTCAGGCGTCATCGCTTTTTGGTGACGAACTCGATACCACTCACACTCGTCTTCATCTTGGTTTTGGTATGGCAGATCCGTTACGTCTTTATCACCGATAAAGAACAGGTAACCCAGCATTTCAACGAAATCACGTTGCTGACCGTCACCCAATAAAGACGCCACGTTAACACCAAGGTGTTTACCAAGAAGATCTAGTAATGCAGCTTCGATAGCCGTAACCACATGAATCGTGGTACGTAGGTCGAACGTTTGTTTACCACGACCACCAGAGTCACGGTCATTAAACGCTTTTGAAACTGCAGTCTTAATGTTTTTGTATTCAGCGATACCTTTGCCAACAATCAGTGGAATTGCATCTTCCAAAGTTTGACGAATTTTCTCGCCTCCCGGTACTTCACCCACACCTTGATTGCCCGACTCATCAGTAATAATAATGATGTTACGAGTGAAGAAAGGTGCGTGCGCACCGCTTAGGTTTAGCAACATACTGTCGCGACCAGCAACAGGAATAACTTTAACTTCGGTAACTTTTGGAGATGTCATGTCTTATACCTTTATGGTTAGGGCTCATGAATGAGCAATGACTCAGGTCGCCGTAGCAACCTACCATGAATTCTTAACTTACAAGCGTGTGTTTCTAATCTCTTTCACATTGCTTGTTTATGTTTAGCACTTCTTTATTCAAAAAGTGGTTTAAGCAAAAACTTATCTGTTCGTCATCACTTAAATGTTAGCGCAAACATTTATAACTTTTTGCCAAACGTAAAACTATGCTATCCGGTTAAATTTGCCTCAATGATCACAATTAAATCAGCTCACATATACCAAACCGTTACTCATATCTAATTTTAAAACTTACACCTGATGCATTTTGTTTATCGCTAACATTTTTGATGGTAATCATAGAATGCCTACATTGGTCTCAGAGCAACTGTGATAATATCTCCGGCAATTTGCTTAGAACGATAGATAAAGATGGGCTTCTTCTATCACCACTGGCTAACAGGAATTAATCTTTGAAAGCGAACAAATCCAAATCCCCTACATTAGAAGATGTCGCTCGCGTTGCAGGTCTATCAGCTATGACAGTTAGTCGAGCCTTAAACAACCCATCGGTTGTTAAAGAAGCAACACTCAACAAGGTGAAATCTGCCGTCGAAAGTACTGGCTATATTCCAAACAAAGCAGCTGGAGCTTTGGCTTCCAGCAAAAGTGGTTTAATCGGCGTCGTCGTACCGCAAATTAACAACAGCATGTTCGTGGAGACCGTCGAAGCACTTAGGGGATGTTTAGCTCAACGTGGCTATCACGTTTTGCTCAGTGTTTCAGATTACAGCGCTGCAAGCGAAGTCGACATAGTTTCGTCATTGATGTCACATCGCCCTGACGGCATTGTTTTGACAGGTGTTCACCACGATAATCGGTTGAAGAAGATCATACTTAATTCCTCAGTTCCAGTCGTAGAGATTTGGGATTCAACACCAACACCTATCGACATGCTGGTTGGTTTATCACATGACAAGATTGGTGAAGCAATTGGACACGAGATCGTAAAGAAAAAGCCCAAGCATGTTGGTCTTATTTGGGCAGAAGATTCGCGCGCGCAGAAACGCCTGCAGGAAATAATCAAAGTTTTAAAGCAAAACGAGATTAACCATACGGTCACTCAAGTTCCTAGCCCTGCCAAAATTCAATCTGGACGTACAGGAATGCAGGCATTGTTAGCATCAAAGCAACCGTTCGATGTTATCGCCTGTTCTTCAGACACCCTTGCACAAGGTTGTATCGCTGAAGCTCATAAGCAAAACATGAAGGTTCCTGACGATTTCGCAGTTATTGGATTTGGTGATTTAGATATTGCCGAATATAACGTGCCATCAATTACTACTGTTAACATTGACCGAGTTGGAATGGGCCAACGAGCTGCAAACATGCTCGCCGATAGAATTGAAGGAAATCTGCCTGAAAATCCAATCGTCAATCTAGAGTTTACTTTTAAGTACAGAGAGTCGTTTTAACGACTCTCTGTACAGCAAAATCAAAGAAGTTTTTTAGCTGTATGAACATCAATAATAAGGATATCGATATAGCCGCCAGTGAGCGCACCCTTAATTGCAGCTAACTTATCTAAACCTCCGGCTAAAGCCACCACTCTCGGGCAACGTTTGACTACTTCGAGATCCATGCCAATCACAGGGTCTTCATCCGGTCCAAGAACAGGCTTACCATTTTCATCGAAATAGTGAAGACAGATATCCCCTACTGCGCCACGTGCAGCAAGATCTTCCACCATATCGTCTTTGTAATAGTTACCCGACGATTTCAACAGGTGAGATGGCTCTAGCATACCAATGCCCACTAGAGCAAAATCCACTTCATCAAACATGTTTACTACTGAACTTACTTCATCTGTTTTAAGAAGCATTTGTTTGTAATCTACAGTTCGTTCAATACTCTGAGATGGCAGAAGGTACGCTTTACAGTTCAACATTTCTGCCAAAGAGTGAGTCAGCATCGATGCTTGAGCATTACCATTGACACCCACCCCTCCTAACAACTGGACAACGCCTTTCGCTTTAATACTTAACGGATGAGACTGCTCCACCATTTCTCGAATCGTGCCACTCCAAGCGGATACTCCAACTAATGAGTTAGCGGGTAACGAGGTTTGCATATAGTGGGCGGCTGCAGACCCAATTGCACGTTTGATATCATCGTCGCTTGCACTTTCCGTAACATCAACGATGATGGCTTGCACCAATGAGTATTTCTTTTGCAGCTCAGATTCGACGTTTAAGTAAACATTAGATGGTTGTACAACGGTAATCTTCACGATTCCTTCTTTAGTACAACGAGAAAGCGCTCTCGAAACAAAAGACTGTGAAAGATCAAGCTCTTTAGCGATATCAGACTGCTTTTTACCCTCGTTATAATAAAGTGTCGCAATTTTCACTAATAAGCGCTGTTCATCTCTCTTTAACATCCTATATCCTCTGCAATAAAGTACTCATCTAGCTAGCGCCGGCATTATATTCATTTTCGAATAAAAATTCATACTATGCTTCGTTTATACAAGAAAAAAGACCAACTTGCGATACAAGTTGGCCAAGTTTCATTAACCCCCAGCGGGTCAATTTGCCTCTAGGACAAAAAAGCTGAAATTAAAACAAAATTGAGGACTTTCAATTCGATGATTCAGCCTCAAAAGATCAGCAACATTGCTCTGGTTTATCAACTAAACTTAATGTTAAGTCACCTAGTTTATTCACTTGGAAACCATTCGCTTTGTATTCGTCGTAGTCAAATGCGTCCATCTCATCAACGGCGATTTTATGGTACTCATAAAAATCAGGCCACCACTCATGGTCATCACCAAATTTAGTACTTAAAAATGCGTCAACCGCAGCTTTACCCATCTCAGGAGCGACATACCATGCTCCTAGTGATAACACGTTAACATCATTACCTATCACACAACGACGAGCCGCAGGCACGCTTTCAACGACACCGCAACGAACTCCTGGGCATTTAGCAGCAGCAAGATGCACACCCATACCTGTACCGCAGAAAATAATGGCACGTTCAAATTCTTTCTCTGTGATCATTGAACCCGCACGTAAACCAATTCGGTGAAACATTTCTACGTTTGGATCATCAGGGTCTTTCACACCAATATCGGTTACTTCCCAGCCTTTGCTTTCCAGGTACTTAACAATGACTTCTTTCAGAGGGAAACCAGCCCAGTCAGCAGCAACTAAAATCTTTTTATCTTTAATTAACTTCATTTTTATTCTCCAAGATGTACTTCACGTAATGTAGGATTTGGGTTGATGTTTGCGTAAAGCTATTTACTAGCGACTAAACATCATCATAAATATTCTGTTGTAACCATTAGTTCGGACTGTAACGAGCTCTATCAATCGCTACTTTCCACAGTTTGTAGTTCTCTAGGACGACAGTATTTTCTGGATTAGGCTTAATAACTTGCACTTCTTTTGAAAGAGCATCTAAATCTCGATACTCAGGCCACCATTGCAACGTTCGCCCTGCCATAAATGCAGCACCTAGCGCAGAGACCTCTGTCGTTTCACTCCTAATAATTGGAACTTGCAGTAAGTCAGCTTGAAATTGCATTAGGTTTACGTTTTTAGACGGTCCACCATCTACTGACAACGCACTAAATTTCGCGCCACCAGATAGCTGCATAGCAAAGAAAAGATCCGCGACTTGATAAGCGACAGATTCAAAAGCAGCTCGGGCAATATGCGCTGGCGTAGCGGCATCCGTTAATCCCGTAATGAGCCCTCTTGCCTTAGCATCCCAATGGGGAGCGCCCAGTCCAGCCAAAGCAGGTACAAAAAACACACCGCTGCTATCTGTTACCGACCAAGCTAACTCACTGAGTTTTGTGATATCAGATATGCCCAAGATCTTTGAAATAAATTTAATCGCAGAGCCTGTATGCGTGATATTGCCTTCCATCGCCAGACTTGGTTTGCCATCATCCCAAGCTACGGTAGTGGAAACTCCATAGTCATTTTTGGGGAACTCATTGATCCTCACCATCAATGAGCTTCCTGTGCCGTAAGTTGCTTTTACCACGCCAGGATTGAAGCCCCCTTGGCCATAAAGCGCCGCGTGAGAGTCACCAGCTTGTGCAAGTACAGGAATGCCATCTTTTATCGTTGATAGGCCAACCGTCACACCTCTTTCACCTGTAGAAGCAATGACGTTAGGTAAACATTGTTGAGGTATCTGGTAGAGATCGAGCAACAATGGGTCCCAACTAAAAGTACTAATGTTAAACAACTGGTAACGTGACGCATTTGATGCGTCAGTGACAAATTGCTGACCACCTGTAAGCTTCCAAACTAACCAACTATCCACCGTGCCGACGCACAACTCACCATCGATTGCTCTTTGTGTTCCATTTTCTAAATGGTCCAAAAGCCAGCGAATTTTCGAAGCAGGAAAGAGTGGATCGATAACTGAGCCTGTTAATTTTTTAACTAACTCAGCTTCCGGCTTTTTAGCGATTTCAGCACAAATCTCCTCGGAACGACGACACTGCCAGCTCACTAGTGGCGTTAACGCCTGACCAGTACTTCTGTCCCAAATAAGAACAGACTCTCTCTGGTTACTAATTGCGATGCCAGCCAACAACTCTGCATCGAGTTGTTGCAAACAAGCTTCAATCGCTGATTGGGTCGCGTTCCAGATAGCGTCAGGGTCCTGCTCAGCCCAACCAGGGTTTGGATGAGCCAACTCTACAGGAACACTGCCTTTACTCAGAACTGCGCCCAATTTACTGACAGCAATAGCTTTCGCATTGGTTGTACCCTCATCAATAGCGAGGATAAATGGCTGAGACATGTTAGTTCTCCTTAACCATCTCAAGTGCTGTTTTACATATTCCGTTTGCATCAAAGCCGTGGTGTGCACGTAAAGATTTACGGTCTGCAGCAAGCGCATAATCGCCATCTGCGATGCCTAAACGTTTTAAACGATTGCCTGTTCCAAACTCTGCGATGACTTCTGAAACCAGCGCGCCTACCCCGCCATTAACGTTGTGTTCTTCAACTGTAATCACCGATTTGAATCCAGCGAGATTGGCCGCGATCTGGTTTACGTCACAAGGGCGAATAGAAGCTATGCACACGACTTGCGCTGAAACTCCTTGATCTTTAAGCATCGCTGCCGCATCCACAACTTCATGCATGGCTGATCCCATTCCGATAAGCAGGATATCTTTACCTTCAGACAATACGTCGATTTTTCCTGGCTCAAAGCGATAACCATCAACAAATAGTTCAGGTAGCTCTTTACCATCCATACGAATGTAAACAGGCCCCTGTTTTTCAATTGCGTAATCGATAATTTGGCGACATTGTGTTGGGGAAGCCGGAGCGTAAATTTCGATATTGCCAAAACCACGCATTACTGAAATGTCATCAATACTATGATGTGTGCTTGCCAAAGGCCCATAACTAGCACCAGAGTTCAGGCCAAACAACTTAACATTTGTGTTGTTGTAGCATACGTCCACTTTCACTTGCTCATTTGCACGAGAAATTAGAAATGGCGCAGCGTTACAAGTCACCGCAACTTTCCCCCCCAAAGCTAAGCCCGCAGCGGTTCCAACCAAAGCTTGCTCAGCGATCCCGACGTTCACTAGACGATCGGGGAATGCCTTGATAAAAGGTGCTATTTTTGCGGTAGAAGTTGAGTCAGCAACAACGGGAACAAGGTCTACACCTCTTTCTACTGCCGAGATAAAACGCTCGACCATAATGTTTGCAAAGTGTTCTGCATTACCCATGATTCAACTCCTCCAATGCCATTGTCACTTCATCACCTTTTGGCACACGGTGATGCCATTCTGGTCGCCCTTCTATAAACGAGATACCTGCACCTTTGATGGTATTGGCTATAACAACATGAGGTTTGCCCTCAGATTTTAAATTTTCGAGCGTTGAAACAACGGATTCCACATTGTTACCTTCACACTCTGTAACCTGCATTCCAAATGCACGCCATTTTTCATCTAGAGGATCAGTCCTCATAATGTCTTTCGTGAAGCCAGCAAGCTGCAACTTGTTCTTATCATTAATGATGATCAAGTTGTCCAAGCCGTAATGCGCAGCAACCAATGCCGCCTCCCAGTTACTGCCTTCAGCTAATTCACCATCTCCAGTAAGAACGTAAATTTTTCGTTTACTTCCTGACTTCTTAGCAGCAAGTGCTAAACCAACGGCAACCGGAAGACCATGACCTAACGCGCCTGTATTTAATTCCACGCCAGGGGTTTTGTGTTTCACTGGATGCCCTGGAAGTTTCGAATCTGCGTGTTGGTAACTCGATAACCAATCCGTTGGAAAATATCCAGCCTCAGCAAGACAGCAGTAGTAACCACCGGCCGCGTGCCCTTTCGACTGAATGTAAACATCTCGCTCTGGGTCATCTAGGCGATCGGGTGAACAATTTAAGATTCTAAAATATAACGATGTGACGATTTCAACTTGCGATAAGTCCGCGCCAGTATGACCACCAGCTGGGCTTTCAGAGTTCAACACCACAATTCGTTTGCGAATATCGGTGGCTTTCTTAGCAAGTTCATCAGTTGATAAACGATAAGGATTCATAACAACCTCCAATATATTCAATATTGAATATATATTCATAAGGAGCAAAAAAATAGCGTCAGTACATCAAAGTGTGAAGATTGCTAAATTTTGCGCCTTCTACACTAAACCTAGTCAACAGACTTTTGAGACGTAATTGCAGCCTTGTACTGCATCTTGCTTTGCATCTGATCGATAATGACAGCAATAATGATTACGATGCCTTTAATCACCATTTGCCAGAACTCACTTACACCCATCATAACCAAGCCATCGGCCAGAATACCGATAACGAATGCACCAATGATTGTGCCTGTTACCGTACCGCGACCACCGGCCAGAGAAGTACCACCGAGAACAACCGCAGCGATAGCATTCATTTCAAACGCTGTACCTGTTGCAGGGTGACTTGCAACAAGCTGAGAAGTTACAACAATGCCAGCTAATGCCGCACACAAGCCAGAGATGGTGTACACCCAGACTTTTACATTGTTCACTTTAACGCCTGAAAGTTCTGCCGCTCGCTCGTTATCACCAATAGCGTAGACATGACGTCCAAAAGGCAACTTCTTCGCAACGTAAGCGATGATCGCAGCGACGATGAACATCAACCAAATTGCGTAAGGAATACCAAACAGATAGCCAGCACCAATATGGTCAAATCCAGTATTGCCGAGCTGTGGATTACCTTGTAGGCCTGGGAAAGTTTCACCTCCCGATAGCAACATGGCTGCACCACGGATTACATACATAGTACCCAATGTACAAATGAAGGGAGCGACGTTGTATCGAGTAATAATCAAACCATTAAGTGCACCTATCAATCCGCCAATCACCAGAACCATAGGCACGATCACCCAAACGCTAGGAAAAATAGCAATTCCAAACATTGGTAACACGATACCTTTTGAAATCATGTAGCCAGCCACCATTCCACAGAAGCCTAACGTCGCCCCTATAGACAAATCAATGCCCGCTGTAATGATGACAAAGGTAATTCCCAACGCGAGGAAAGCGTTAATAGAGATATGCTTAACCATAATGATTAAACTGCTTGGTGCTAAAAACCCATCCACTGTGAATGAGAAGAACCCCAAGATAATAAATAACGCGATAAAAGTTCTTAACTTCAACAAGATCAAACCAATATTCGCGGAGTTAAATTGATTTTGTGGCATTGTCATGCCCTCAACTGCTTTGGCTTTCATAATTAAAATCCCTGCGCACTAGCTAGTACTAAATCTTCTTCGGTGGTTTCTCTACGAAGCACATTCGCGGTCAATTTGCCATTCGACATCACCAGTATTCGGTCAGACACTGCCATGATTTCTTTCAAGTCAGAGGTGGAAAACAACACCCCAATACCCTGCTGAGATAGCTTAACCATCATTTCGAATACATCTGCTTTAGCTCCCACATCGATGCCTCGTGTAGGCTCATCTAGCAAAAGAACCTTCGGCTCCGTTAACAGTGAGCGACCAATCACCACTTTCTGTTGGTTTCCGCCGCTCAACGCCTGAATTTCCACTTTTGGCGAAGAGACTTTTATCGACAGGCTGTCGATGGCTTCTTCCACAGCCTTCGCTTCTTCTTGCTCAGAAATCGCCATGCCTTTTAATCGCTTCCATAAACTTGAAATCGTTAAATTGCTTGCCACTGAACTAACCGGAAATATTCCAGACTGTTTACGATCTTCTGGTACTAGGCCGATACCCATTTTGACGCGATCTGGTGTCGTTGTTTTAGGACCAATGATTTTGCCATTCAGAGAGAAACGACCTGAATATCTCGCTTTGCCCACTAAACACTCAAATAGCTCTGTACGACCTGCGCCCATCAAACCATAAATGCCAACGATTTCTCCTTCACGGACATAGAAAGATACATCGTTCACCAAACTCGCTTCGGAGTCGTTAACGTATGTAATCCCTTCAGCTTCGAGGACTTTTACTCCGTACTCACGGTTTTCTGGTAAGAAATCAGCAACGGGATCACTGCCTAGCATCTGGCGAACAATCCAAGGCACGCTGATATCTTTTACCGCCGCTTCAGATTGGAATTTCCCATCTCGCAAAATCGTAATGTAAGTGCCAATTTCCATCAGCTCTTCTAATCGATGAGAGATGTAGATAATAGACACACCCTGAGCTGTTAAATCTCGTATTACGTCAAACAAGATATCGACTTCTTTCTTACTTAACGCAGAGGTGGGTTCATCGAGTATTAAGATATCGACTTTGCCTGATAACGCTTTTGCTATCTCTACCAGTTGTTTTTGACCCACTTTCAAGTTAGAGACCAATTCATTGGGATCGATATCCTGTTTGAGCCTCTTCATTAAATCAGTAGCAATCTGGCATTGAGTAGCGTTGTCTATAGGCGAAATACCTTTCTGCTTCTCTTTACCTAGGAAGATATTCTCCGCGATTGTTAGGTTATCCGAGAGATTCAGCTCTTGATGCACCATGCCAATACCATGTTCAGATGCGCCACGTGTGCTATCAAAAGCAACAGGTTTACCCTCAATATACATTTGCCCTTCGGTCTGTTGCTGAACGCCTGCTAGTATCTTCATCAAGGTGGATTTGCCCGCACCATTTTCACCGATGATGACGTTAACCGCGCCGCGATAAACATTGTAAGAAACGTTATCAAGTGCTTTGGTGCCAGGGAAAACCATAGAGATGTTTTCCGCTCTCATGATGATGTCTTTAGTATTCGGTTCCATAGCCGCTACCTCTTTACGATTTCTAGAGGAATGACTTCAGTAACATCTGTATCTTTGTAAGTTACTGCGGCCAACACATCGACTTGACTACCCGTCCATGAACTGTCTGGACGAGGGAAATTTTCCATTGCTTTTTTGTTTAACTCTTTTGATAAACGAGCAAACTGTACCTGATTCTTGAAATCGTCGAAGTTAATAAAACTAGCCGCGTCACGGATAGAATTTCCACGGATTATCGGACCAATTTGAAGTAGAAATTCTTTGCTACCCGTTTCTACTGTCATAGTCGCAGCCTTCTTACTGTCATCGACAGCACCAACAACACCACTTATTCTAACGAACGCGCTGTTTCGTCCGTCGTCATTTCGCTGCTCTATAGACTTGGAAACGGAATTTGCTTCGTTAAGAATGTCTCCCCAAAACTTTTCAGCAAGCGCTTCCGCCGTCAGGTTTTTAAGAGAAGCCGCTTCTTCAGCTGTCATAGGAATGATTGGCTTACCATTTTGATCCAGCTTTACTACGTCACACCCAAGAAGGGCTACACAGATCAAAGGTATCAGCGACCATTTTGTAAAATTCATTACACTCATGTTTCTCTATCCTTTAAACACCATTGGATATAGCTGAATGAAGGTGAGCTGGAGCGAACCTCAGCTCACCTTAATGGTTTATTTCATTGCAAAAGTGTCGAGTTTCTTAGCGTTAGAATCGTCAATCAAAATACAATCCATCAATTGCTTTTCATCCATACCGGTTGAACCAGTTTTGATGTACTTATCGGCTTGAACCATAGCCATTTGTGCTTGGTCCCAAGCTGGCTGTAGCACAGTTGCTTTGATATTTGCGCCTGCAATGATTGAATCGCGAACATAGTCACTTCCATCGAAACCAACCACAATTACATCCGTACGACCAGCTGCTTTAAGAGCCGCTTCTGCACCTAGAGCCATAGTGTCATTACCTGAAATAACACCTTTAATATCTGGGTTTGCTTGAAGAATGGATTCCATACGAGTGAACGCTTCTGGTTGACTCCAGTTTGCTGTTTGCTGAGCCACCATCTTCATGTCCGTATAGTCATCAATAACGTCATGATAACCTTGTGAGCGTACATGTGCGTTGGTGTCAGATTCACGACCGAGCAGTTCGACGTACTTGCCTTCACCACCCATCAATTCAACAAATTTCTCAGCGCCGAGCTGTGCACCTTGGTAGTTGTTGGAAACGATCTGAGAGATGGCTACGCCAGTTTTATTGATTTCTCGGTCAATTAAGAAAGCCGGAACACCTGCTTTCTTCGCTTTTTCTAACGCACCGATAGTTACGTCAGAACCTGCATTGTCGAGAATGATAGCTTTTGCTTTACGAGCAATCGCCGTTGAAATTAGCTGATCCTGCTTGTTTGCATCATCGTCATGAGACGCAACCAATGTTGTATAACCTAACTCTTCTGCTTTCGCCTGCGCACCCATAGCCTCCGCTTTGAAGAAAGGGTTGTCATGGGAAGGGGTAATAATCGCTATTAGTCCATTGTCAGCCATAGCAAAGCCTGAAAATGCTGTTGCCATCGCTAATGCGCTGATAGTTAGTATTTTATTTTTCATTATAATCACCTTATGAATATATATTCACTTCACGTTATTTATTCATAATCAGCTTAGTGACTCCTCAAAAATCTGTCTAGATCATGTTGAACAAAACCTGAGCATTGTCACAATGATCGGGCATTATTTACACATTCGAAAAAGTCCATGCGCTAAAGATCACATTCACATTTCAGTTGAAATGTGCCTTTAGATTTATTTATCCACCAACACCTTTCAATATCTATAACATTGATAATTAATGTTTTTATTTCATAAATTGAGATTGTAACGACAGGAAAATACGGAATGATATTTAAGTAGTTAAATGCTAGAATGTGCACTGGAATATATATGCGTAATTAAATTTAAATTCAGGACTGCGTCATGGCTCTAAGTAAAATAGAAGACATCATTGAAGATATCCGTCTGGGTAAAATGGTTATCCTAATGGATGATGAGGATAGAGAGAATGAAGGTGATATTTTAATCGCTGCCGAAAAAATCACTCCTGAGATCATCAATTTCATGGTCACACAAGGAAGAGGACTTCTTTGCCTGACAATAACGGAGCAGCGAGCGAAACAACTAAACTTGCCTGTTATGGTACGTAAGAACACCGAGCAATTCGGCACGAACTTTACCGTATCAATCGAAGCAGCAACTGGAATCTCGACAGGCATTTCAGCTCAAGACCGTGCACACACGATCAAACTAGCAACGAATCTAGACGCTAAAGCCTCTGACCTAGTATCTCCTGGTCATGTATTCCCCATTATTGCTAAGCCTGGTGGCGTACTCATACGTGCTGGTCACACGGAAGCAGGGTGCGATTTAGCAAAATTGGCAGGATTTGAGCCTTCCTGTGCAATTATCGAAATTCTTAATCCTGATGGCACTATGGCTCGCAGACCACAACTTGAGGAATTTGCTGCAGAACACGACATTAAGTTAGGCACGATCGCCGACTTAATTAAATACAGACTTCAAACAGAAAGCGTAATTGAATGTTTACTAGAACAAGAGCTTTTAACCAGGCAAGGGGCATTTACTCTTACTACTTATAAAGACACTATCAACAACCAACTCCATTACGCGTTAGCCAGCAAGAACTTGAACATCAATGATGAACAATGCTCTCCCCTTGTGAGAGTTCATGCTTTGAACTACCCGCTTGACCTGTTCAATGTTGACTCTAGCAAATGGAATATCCAAGATGCGATGGAGCAAATTCAATCGAGTCCAACTGGTGGCGTGTTAGTTGTTATTGGTAAACCATTATCAAACGATTCAATCATTGCTCATTTGACTAACGATTTATCTAAATGTCCAACCAATAATGCCAGCAGTGAAATTGGTATCGGTTCGCAAATTCTGCAACATTTAGGTATTCACAAAATGCGTTTATTGACCTCTACAGAAGTTAAGTACGGCGCACTCTCTGGATTTGACTTAACAATCGAAGACAGTGTTCAGAAAGAACCTAAGTAATTTATCTACAGATACGAAAACGCTCCTTTAACGGAGCGTTTTTTGTATCAAATTACTTATCGATGATAGTTGTGACTATTTGACGCCTACGGCCAAACCAACGCTTACCAAATACGTTAATCACTAACCCGACAGCAATAACGACCACACCAATAATTTGGTACAGGCTGAGGCTTTCGCCAAGTAGAATCCAAGCGCTTAGCAAACCAAATACAGGTACTAACAATGAAAGCGGTGCAACCATCGACGTTTCATAACGGCTAAGTAAATAACTCCACCCGCCATACCCTAAAATGGTGGCAAGCAGTGATAAATAAGCGATCGAAAAGACGTTATGCCATTTGATATTCACCAGTGATTCAACAATAAGCTCTGGTCCTTCAATCAAATATGACGAAATGAAGAACGAAACCATAGGTACTAGAGCACTCCAAACGATCAGTGACATCGTGGGTACTGGATATGTTTGCATGATGACTTTATTAACGATATTACCTAGTGCCCAGAAAGCAGCTGCACCGATAATCAATACCAGTGTAAATAGAGTAAGTGACGTTGAATCGTGTCCTTGTGCGGCAGCAAGTAGATAGATACCCACAGCAGCAACGGTAACTGCAATCATATTGTGAATTCTGACTTTTTCTTTTAGAAGTAAAACGCCAAAAGCCAAAGTAATGAACGCTTGAGCTTGTAAAAGTAATGATGCCAGCCCTGCTGCCATACCCACTTTTAACGCCCAAAACAGCAAAGAAAACTGCAAGAAGTTGATGGTTAAACCATAAGCCACCAGCCATTTCAACGGAACTTGAGGTCGCTTAATAAAGAAAATGGCGGGAAAAACCACAAAAGCAAAGCGCAAACCAGCCAATAGCATCGGAGGCATACCTTGCAAACCAACTTTAATTACTACGAAATTAACGCCCCACACCAATACGATAGCGAGAGCCAAAAACCTGTCTCGAAACGACATCCATTATCCTTACAACAATACCCAACGCGTCCCTGATACATCTTATCGATATGTCTACCTATCGATTTCAGTACATTTAGGTAAAGAAGATTTAACCGAAGTGAAACAGCAGATTGCCTCAAAATGTGATCTATGACAAGCAACAATCTGTCCAACTTTTATTCAGTCATGCACACCCAAGCTGCACCTTCACCACAAACAGCGCTCGATACTTTTTTTAAAGCGCCTGAACTCGGATTAATCGAATAGGCAGACAGCTCCTGAGAGAGCTCTCCACTGACTAGCATATATTGGTCATCATTGATGAGCATGAAGCTGCGCGGTTGGCGCTCCACCTGTTGATAGCGAAGAGATTGGGGAACAGGGTTTCCATCGGCTATTTCAAAACATGCAATAACACTCAATGTACGCTCTGAGACATATAAGAAATGACCGTTTTTCGCAATATGGATATCCGCTGTCCATACACGATCAACATCATTTTCGACTCTTTTTGAAGGTGGTAAACCTTTTTCTAAACCCAATTCACTTAATGGAAGAACTGGCGTTTCAGCGATAAAGGTTAAAGAACCGTTAGTGCTATCAAACTCAAAGGTTGTAATCGTTGCGCTCATTTCAGTTAGCACATAGAGAAATAATCCACATGGAGAAAACACGAAGTGGCGAGGGCCAGAATCTTTGGAAAAGTGATAACTAAAAACTGGCAAATCGACTGAACCTTCTTTATTTGGCCTCGGATAAACGTGTAGCTGATCTTGTCCAAATGCAGTGGCTATCATCCATCTATTGTCTCGACTAAAACGGAACATATGGCAAGGGCCTTGATGCTGAATCTCTGTAGATTCGTCAGTCAGTAAACCTAAATCATCGAGAGCTTTTACCGCGACTCTATGCTGATTAAACGATGCAGCGAGAAGCCACTGGTTATTGTTGTCTATGCTCAAGGTGACGATG
This sequence comes from Vibrio sp. HM8-C, assembly GCF_058630515.1. Taxonomy (NCBI): domain Bacteria; kingdom Pseudomonadati; phylum Pseudomonadota; class Gammaproteobacteria; order Vibrionales; family Vibrionaceae; genus Vibrio; species Vibrio sp. HM8-C. Next base: position 35,144 of record NZ_JBMMKS010000023.1, on the reverse strand, counting down.
CTTTCGTCCACTAAGGTTTCTCGTTTGATGGAAAGATCGCCCGTTAACGAATTAACTTTCATTTGTACAATTCGAAATGGCTCGCTTCGAACAGCGGCAAATAGGTAATTTTGACAAGGGCTTATTGTCATCGGCATTACCATATATCCCACCTCGGTTTCACCCAAAAACTTGAGTTCTCCTTGTTGGAAACTGTAACGTGAAATTGTCCCTGATAATGCGTTAGACAAATAAACAAACTGTGTCATTATTAGCCTTAATTAAGCGTTAAATAATAATAAGATAAGTCCGAACAACTTTACTGAAATGAGTAATTCCGAGCGGGCTAACACTATATCCCAGTTGAAACTATATCCTAGTTAAAATGGCGGGATAAAGTTGAAATTTGCTGATCTCTTGATCGGCAACATTGCACCAAAGCACTTGTGAGCACAATATAACCGTATGATTTTCTGTATAAACTAATCATTAGGATTGACTCTATGAATCACACTCAAGAACAGTCATGGGTTGATGTGTTAAAAGGACACTCAAACCAGCATCCCGTTATGGCGGGTGGATTGATTGTCTCTTTGCTCTTAATTGCCTTCTTCCTTTTTCACGCATTAACTGGCGAAAGACAGCTCAACGGACAATACGCGCTCGTTGGTGGTGGTATTGCATTTCTGGCGACGGCTGTGGGCACTCTGCCCGCTCTGTTTATTCGTGATATTCCGCAAAAGCTATCAGACTGCATGCTTGGCTTTGCGGCGGGTATGATGCTTGCGGCTTCTGCTTTTTCACTTTTATTACCAGGTATCGAAGCTGGTACAGAATTTTTTGATAGCGGATTTCTTGGCGGCATCATCGTAATTCTCGGCATGATCATCGGCGTCGCTTTAATGCTGGGTCTAGATGCCTTCACTCCTCATGAACACTTAGAGACTGGTCCTTGTGGGCCTGGCCACGACAGATGTAGTCGAGCTTGGCTATTTGTCTTTGCCATTGCCTTGCACAACTTCCCTGAAGGAATGGCGATTGGTGTCGGTTACGCACAAGGGGATTTATCTGTAGGCGTTCCACTGACTTCAGCCATCGCACTTCAAGACATTCCTGAAGGTTTGGCTGTTGCCCTGACACTAAGAGCTGCAGGCTTTAACGCAAAACTGTCTGTTTTAGTGGCAGCGTTAACTGGCGTTTTAGAGCCGATTGGTGCTCTACTTGGCGTAAGTTTGGCAGGTGGATTAATCATCGCGTACCCAATCGGGCTAGGTCTTGCTGGCGGAGCAATGCTGTTTGTGGTTTCACATGAAGTTATTCCTGATACTCATAGAAACGGACATCAAACACTCGCTACCATAGGTTTAATGATTGGTTTTGCCTTGATGATGGTATTAGATACCACACTAGGCTAAACATCCCACCGTTTAATCACTTCCGCCCAAAGCTTTGTTGTAGAGATTAAAAATTAAAAAGGAACCGCATCTTCGGTTCCTTTTTAATTTTCGCAATCTTTAAAGATAAAGCGTTTTGTCAGCTGTTTTGTAGGTAAATTCACTTTGCAGTGAAGAAAACAGCTCTTGCGTAATTTGAGCCAATATTGCGTAGTACTGACTAACTTCGTTACTTGCTAACAGTTCGAGATAGCGTTTTCCCCAAGGCATTAAATGCTCGGTGATAAGCTCCATACCTGCATCTGCATCCCCTTTTTCCAATAGTTGGCTCAAGGCTAACAGCATCAAACCAAATTGGTCTTCAGGCTCTTTCATCGCGCTATTGATTTCTAATCCATTCTCACGAAGGAAAGCTCGGTATTGAGCGGTTGACTCACCGAAGACAATATTATCTTTATCTAGATACACAGAGCCCCAAGGCGGACAAGGCATTTGCCCCTGACCTTCAAACAGCACTGAGAACTGGTATTCAAGCTCATCTAACTCCAACACTGGTAGACGTGAAATCAAGTCTGAAATTTTGCGTTCGTCAGACCAATTAAGTAACTCAGGTAGATGTTTGAGATTGTCACGAATAGGCTGATTTCCAGCGCTAGGACGTGAATAGTAGTTCTGACCAAGCAGTTGAAATACAACAATAAGAGGATTCATTACATTCGCCTTTTGCTTCGGAGCATAATTGGGGTTAAACGATAAGGTGCAGAGCAACTTCCCTGCACCATATTGATACATATCTCTGCTTAACAGCATACGCAATTAAGCAGAGCATGACATTTACATGCCAATTGCCCAAAGGTCATAGAAACCAATGCGACCAGCAATTTCACCCACCACAATAAGTACCGATGCTAGCGCTGCTAAACGAGTATTCTGTGTACCTTTAGCCATAAATGCAGCGGCAATTAACATCACTAGTCCTAGTGCGAGTAATGCGTATTTAGCACCCCAGAACAACATGTCCTGTTGATGGAACTGTACGTTCGCTTGCGACAAGAACGAGAAATAACCCGGTGTTAAGGCAAACAGTACTACAGTCGCAATCGCCGTTAACAGCCAAGCTTTTCCGCCAACATTGTTAGCCGTCATTATCGCACCGCCACAAATCACTGCGGTTAACACCATTTGCAATGAAGTAAACGAGGTGTTCCATGCAGGGATAGTATCAAGCTGGTAAACACTCGGAATGAGTATGATAAGGGCAAGCCCCGCAATCGCACCCAAGTAGCCGAAGATGTTGACCGTTGCCTCTGGAATGGTCTTCTTCAAATTGCCGACCACGTAGAGGAAAACTAAACCTCCGAACAAGCCACAGGTAATGATCTCATTACTCATTGGTGAACGTCCCATTCCAAACAGAGCATTAATCGCTCGCAGCGGTTGACCTAAGTGAGTTAATGCAGAGATACCCGCAATAACAACCATCACCAAAGAAATCAAAGCAATTTTATTGGCTTGATTTTGATTGATCTTCTTCATCGATGAGCAGATCTGCATCAGGATAAAAGCACCAGCGGAAGCCTGCGCTAATACCGTGAAGAATACTAACGGAAGTTCTTTCATGATTAGACCTCCTGTGGATTTAAGATTGAACCCGACATATCACCTGTTGGTCTTGCAAGCGCGTGCGCTTTAACCACTAGGTTTGGACGAGTCAGATGTGCTTTTGGTAACGGTGCAATTTCAGCTTGAGTACCATACTTCGCACGCAGAGTTTCGATTTCATCGAAATCCAGCGCTCGTTGCGGGCAAGAAGCGACACAAATTGGCTTTTCACCTTTTGCGACGTATTCATAACAACCATCGCACTTTGCCATCACTTTCTTCTCTTCATCGTACTGAGGTGCACCATATGGACAGCGCATTTCACAGTAACGACAGCCGATACACACATCTTGATTGACTACCACTAAACCATCTTCAGCACGTTTATGCATCGCGCCACTTGGACAACCTTCAACACACGTTGGGTTATCACAATGGTTACAGCTGATAGACAAGTAGTAGTTAAAAACATCCTGATCGAAGGTGCCGTCTGCATTTTTTACCCAAGCACCACCGCCATATTCATAAACACGGCGTAGCTTCGGACCGACATCGAGTTGATTGCGGTCTTTGCAGCTCACCTGACATGTTTTACAACCCGTGCATTTAGACGAGTCGACATAAAAACCATATTGAGTCATAACTTTATCCTAATTCTTTATGCACGTTTAATTTCGACAAGGTTCGAATGCTGAGGGTTACCCTTCGCCAATGGTGATGGGTGCTGTGTTGTCAACGAGTTGATACATCCACCAATATCGACACCATTGCGATTAGGCTGATACCAAGCTCCTTGAGGAACGGCTACTACTCCCGGCATAATGCGCTCAGTCACTTTGACTGGCATTTGAACTTGTCCACGGTCGTTAAAGATAATGGTCATGTCACCATGTTTGAGCCCACGCTGACTTGCGTCCATAGGGTTCATCCATACTTCATCTGGCACAGCTTCACGCAGCACTGCCACACTATGATAAGTCGAGTGAGTACGACGTTTAGTGTGGAAACCTGTCATCTGCAGTGGGAACTGTTTCATGCGTTCTGCATCACCCAAAGCTTCACGGGTTGGTAGATATTCAGCAACTGCAGGAATACGGTCACCTTCAGGCAACTCCCACTCTTTATCCAACGTGGCAAGCTGCTCTGAATAGATTTCAATTTTGCCAGACGGTGTTGAAAGCTTGTTCGCTTCAGGATCTTCTCTGAATTCTTTCAATGCGATATGAGATTCAATGTCTGCAAGTTCGCGGTCAATGATGCCCATATCATTGGTCTCACTGAACTCAGGCAAATACGGGCGTTTTTCACGGATCTTGTTGTAGCTATGTTCAATCCATTGATCGAGTGTGCGACCTTCAGTGAATTTCTCACCAATACCCAACTTATGTGCGATATCCGCAAGGACATCGTAGTTTGGACGGTTTTCCCACAGCGGAGTGATCGTCGGCTGCATACGAATCAGATAGTGATAAGGCCCTGTCGCATAGGAGTTGTTGACTAAGTCTGCCGCTTCTAACCAAGATACATCTGGCAGCAAAATATCCGCATAACGCGCTGAACTGGTCATGTGGTGATCCCACACTAGGATAAACTCACATTTGGATTCGTCAGACAGAATCTCGTGCGTGTGGTTAAGGTCAGAGTGCTGGTTCATGGTAACGCCGCTTGAATAATTCCAGAGGAATTTCACTCCAGTATCCAAACGTTCTTTACCTTTCACATAACTGTTTTTCGCCGTCATGTTTTCATGGTCTGCGATGGCTTTAGTCCACAAGAAACATGGAATAGAGGTTTTCACTGGGTTTGGAATCGCCAAACCTGCTACCGGATAGTTTGAGCTATAACCCCAGTTACCGCTGTTTGTACCTTGGCGGCCAAACTGTTTAGTGATGACTGGTAACATCATAATGGCACGAGCCGCTTGTTCGCCATTCATGCTGCGCTGTAAACCCCAACCTTGTGAGATCCATGCCGATTTTGCACCCACTAATTCACGAGCAAGCTGGCGAATACGTTTCGCAGGAATACCTGTGATAGCCGCAGCCCACTCTGGTGTTTTCTCCGTTTGGTCAGCACCCAAGCCTAAAATATAAGATTTGTAAGAGGCATTTTTTTCAGCTGATGCAGGTAGTGTCGATTCGTCCCAACCCACTGCATATTTGTTGATGAACTCATCATCAGCCATGCCTTCTTTGATCAGTGTATGGCCAATAGCCGCTACAAGCGCAGCATCCGTACCCGGACGAATCGGTAACCACTCTGCATTTAAACCTACAACAGAATCGGTACGACGCGGATCAATTATAATCACCTTTGCCTGACTTTCTTCTAAAGCACGATAAAGCTCTTGAACCTGACCACCGCCAGACATACGTGTCTCAGCGATGTTCTGACAGAACATCACCACCAGATCAGAATGCTTAATTTGCGCCATGTAGCTACCTTGCGGCTTGCCGTATACAAACGGCTCTACACGTCCAATCTGAGCGGTTGAATAGGTGTTATGTTGTTCTAAGTAACCACCAAGCAGATTCAATAAACGTTTACATGCGCTACGTCCGTGCAAGTTTGCTCCTGTTGAGCCTGAGCCGTATTGGTAATAAATGGCTTCATTGCCGTAGGTATCGATAGTGTGGCGTAACTTGTCGGCGATAATCGTAGTTGCTTCATCCCAGCTAATGCGTTTGAACTTACCTTCACCACGTTTACCAATACGTTGCATTGGGTATTTCAATCGGTCAGGGTTATACGTTTTGTAGCGATTTGAACGACCACGTAAACAAGGACGGATTTGATGCTGACCGAACACAGAGTCGTCAATACCATCTTCAGTGTTAATGCGGACAATTTGATCATCTTTGACGTGAACTTTGAGTGGACATCGGCTGCCACAGTTTACAAGGCAGGCACTCCACTTGATTTTCTCTTCTGAATCAGTCGCGGGCGTTGCCGCATGAGTCACCGAAGAAAATGGGAGGGTTAACCCAGATGTTAATGCAGCAGCGGTAGCGGTTGTCGCAGAGGCTTTCATAAACCCCCGTCGAGACAACTCACTATCTAATAATGTTTTATTTTTCATTGCTCTTTCCCATTTTAGTAAACCGGTTACATTTCCAGTTAATTCAATAGTGATGTTGTAATTGCGTTGACAGGACAGTGGTATTGGCAGGAATTGCAGCCATTACAAAGATCCAAATCAATCGTTGGTTTGTTGTTCTTTTGGATAGTAATTGCGCTGGCCGGACAGCCATGCTGACATTCAGCACAATAGAATGCGGTTTGTGGATTACAGTTTGACGTGATGGTTGGGCGCACGTGGCAATCGCTGACGGTATGAGAGAGCGCCGATGTTGGACACACGTCATTACACTGATGACAGTGAGAACAAAAGCTCAGATCCAAATCGAGTTCAGCCAGCTGATTTTTTACGACAATAATTCCGTTCGGGCATGCAGAGACACATTCACCGCAACCCGTACAAGTTTGAATAAAATCTTTTTCTTCCAACGCTGTTGGAGGACGCGGCACATTTCTAGGAACAGAATTAGACTTGTGCGCATGTCGAACAATATTACGAAAGAAGTTACGTTTTCCTACATCCATAACGCACCCTCACCTACCACTTTGTGGCTATAGTGTAGGATTGCGTTCGGTAACGAATTGATGAATATCAATTCAAAGTAACTAAATATAAAAATATGTAACTAGATGATTATCATTCTCAAAAATAAACGAAAGTAATAGGAAAAGACGGACAAAGCCCTAAGATTAGAAACGTTTGTTCATATGCTCTAAGCAACCAACTCTTGTTGGGCTTCGGTTTTTAAACGGTAGGAAATCAAGTCAGCAATAGTACCGAGTTTGATGTGGTGTTGCTTTGCAAAAACTTCTAAATCTGACCGACGTGACATCGTTCCATCGACATTGAGTACTTCAATAATTGCACAGGACGGTGCCAAGCCTGCCAATCTGGCTAAGTCACATCCAGCTTCCGTATGACCGGGACGAACTAAAACTCCGCCCTCCCGTGCGACAACAGGAAATACATGCCCCGGAGAGACCAAATCGGTCGGCTTTGAATTTGGAGAGACAACAGTCTGAATCGTCACCGCTCTATCATGCACTGAGATTCCCGTTGTCACGCCTTTGGCTGCTTCTATAGACACCGTAAAGTTAGTGCCAAATTGTTCGGTATTGTTTTTGACCATTAAGGGAAGTTCTAGTTGCTGAGCCATCTGCTCTGTTATCGTCAGACACAGCAAACCTCTTCCTTCCGTTACCATAAAGTTGACGATTTCAGGTGTAATTTTGTCGGCGGCGACAATGATATCGCCTTCATTTTCCCGGCCTTCGTCATCCATTAGGATCACCATTTTCCCTAAACGGATATCCTCAATGATCTCTTCAATTGAACTCAGTTTCATTTTTAATTCCTTTTAAAAATACGCTGGTTTGATGCGGTGTCAGTAGAAATCAGCTTTCGCGATAGATAGCAAAAGGATTCCACGCTTGTGCGGTAGGCATCACTTCCATTCTGTTGACACACATATGGGCTGGAAGCGTTGCAAGGTAGAACATGGTGTCAGCGATATCTTCAGCCGTTAATGCTTGCGTATTTGCATACAGAGCGTCTGACGCTGCTTGATCCCCTTTGGTTCGCACTAAAGTAAATTCCGTTTCCGCTATGCCGGGAGCGAGATCAGTCACTCGAACTCCAGTCCCTAATAAGTCACAACGCAAGTTATAGCTGAACTGCTTCACAAATGCCTTGGTTGCACCGTAAACATGGCTGCCCGGATATGGCCACTGACCAGCGATTGAACCGACGTTGATAATCGACGCACCTTTACCCACTTCAATCAGAGTTGGAAGCAGCGCATGGGTAACATTCACTAACCCCGTTACGTTGGTATCAATCATGGTGTGCCAATCTTGGATATCGACTGTTTGAGCTGGGTTTGGTGATAGTGCAAGACCAGCATTGTTCACCAAACAGGTTATCTTTTTAAATGATTCAGGTAATGATTTCACAAGACTATCGACGTCTTCTTTGCTGCGTACATCCAACGTTTGATAGTGCACAGGAACGCTATCACAAAGCTCCTCTGCCAGTTCTTTCAGGCGATCTTCGCGTCTTCCCGTAATCACAAGTGCCCAGCCTTCAGACGCGAATTTTCTCGCTGCTGCTCGTCCAAAACCTGACGTTGCACCAGTAATAAATACCACTTTACCCATATCAATTTTATCCATTAAATCTTGAGTGAATTAAGGGTATAGGATGAATACCCCATACCCTTCCAATAAATGTTTATGCTTTCTCTAGCTCGGTTTTCATCACAACCTGTGGTGAGAATTTACAAATAACGTAGTACAAAATCGCACCACTGAATGCACCTGTAAACCAACCATAGTCATAGAACCAAGTCATCACATTGAAGAAAATCGCCATCATAGTGAAACAAACAGGGATGAGTAGAGCGATGAAACCAGCCCAGTTGAATGCCGGATAGGCATCTTCCTTATACAGCGCCAATACATCTAACTTCTGCTTTTTGATAAGGAAGTAATCCACAATCATGATGCCAGCAATCGGTCCTAGCAAACTTGAGTAACCCAGTAGCCAGTTAGAAATATAGGCTTCAACGCTAACGTCTGATTCGATCATGCCCACTTTTTTCATCAGTTCCCAAGCCATCATCGCAATACCGATCGCACCTGTCAGTAGCACGCCTTTAGTATGGTCAATATGTTGTGGAGAGATGTTTTGGAAATCGTTGGTTGGCGAAACGATATTCGCAGCTGTGTTAGTAGACAGCGTCGCGATGACAATCATCACCATTGCAACAGCCACTAAAAACGGACTGTCTATCTGACCAATCAGTGTAATTGGGTCTGAGATTGTTTGACCAAACATGGTCTCTGATGCTGCTGTCATAACTACGCCTAGTGACGCAAACAAGAACATCGTCAGTGGTAATCCCATGATTTGCCCAATCACCTGATCTTTCTGCGATTTTGCATAGCGGCTAAAGTCAGGAATGTTCAGAGATAACGTCGCCCAGAAGCCAACCATAGCAGTCAAACCTGACATGAAATACTTCGCGAAACCATCGCCTTCAGGACGGTTTGCTGGCGTAGAAAGCAATTCAGTGTAAGAGACTTTATCACTTGCCCAGAACAGCAGACCTAAAGACACAATCAGCAATAGCGGTGCTGATAAGGTTTCAAGCCACTTGATGGAGTTTGCACCTTTAAGCACAACGCCAATATTCAGCGCCCAAAAGATAAAGAAGCCAATCACCTCACCTACGCCACCTAATGATGCCCATGCTGATGAGATCTCAGACAAAAATAGATGAATCGCCAAGCCACCAAACATGGTTTGAATACCGAACCAACCACAAGCGACAAAGCCGCGAATCACACATGGTACGTTTGATCCCATAATGCCAAACGAAGAACGAAGTACGACTGGGAACGGCAAACCATATTTCGTTCCTGCGAAGGCGTTCAGCGTTAGAGGCACCAATACAATAATGTTCGCAATAAGAATGGTGAGTAGTGCCTCAACCACAGATAAACCAAAGTAGTTGGTTAATATGCCGCCCAACGTATATGTCGGCACACATATCGAAATACCCACCCACAGAGCAGCAATATTGAACTTGCTCCACGTGCGTTCTTTGATTTTGGTTGGTGCCAAATCACTATTAAAATTCTTGCTAGAAATGAGGTCTTCACCGACTTCTAACTCGTAGAATTCCCCCACTTGCTTCATTTCCGTTTTCATTTGAATCCCCTCTCTTCCTAATTGAGTTAAGGTTTGTTGACCCTAGTTATTTCCCTTCGGCTTTATGCTGCTACCTATCCAAATAAATCAAATGAACCACTAAACCACTCGTTTAATTCTGGAAAACATGAAACATGAAGATAAAAATCACTGTTACTGATTGTTCATATCGTTAAAACAAAATCCGTACAGGTAATACGTATCCATAGAAATCGTCATTATTCACTTCCTTTTTCTGATTTCCGCCGTTACTGATATCCACTTTTAAAATAAGCCAGCTTTGCAACTATTCCTGCTATACAAGGCTGTGATACTTACGATTGAAATAGACAAGATTCGACGCTTGTTCAGACTGACCAATTCCGAGCACTTCACAGAAGAACACATCATGAGTTCCCACTGAAGTACGCGATGAAATGCGACAATCGAATACGGTTGAAGCGGCATCAAGTACAGGCGAACCTGTGACAAACTGTTTCCATTCGACTGACTCAAAACGTTCTGCTTGGCTAAGTTTGCTGGCAAATGCGCCAGAAACCGCTTCTTGTCCCGCTGCTAGCGTGTTAACGCACAAAAACTCAGCCTTATCAAACACAGAAAATACGGATGACGAGCGGTTTAAGCACACCAACAGCGTTGGCGGAGCATCGGTAACACTGGTGACGGCGGTTGCAGTGAACCCCGCAGGTTTGCCATCTAGCATAGTGGTAATAACATTCACTGAAGCACCAAGCCCAGACATGCCATCGCGGTACAGCTTTACACCTTTGTCGTCTGTAGATGTGAACGGGGTAAAAGTAAGTTCGTTTTCCTTTGCTAAAGAAAACGGAATATTGATAGCCAAATTAGACATACAAACACGCCTCTTCTAAAGGTAAACGAGGTAGGCGACCATACAACTTAGCTGCGTCTCCATAACCGATGTTGATAATCAGGTTGACGCTCCAACTTGTTCCAGCAAAAAACTCCTCATCCACCGCTTTAGCGTTAAAACCAGAGAGTGGTCCGGTATCAAGCCCCATTGCTCGCGCTGCCAAAATCATATAAGCCGCCTGCATGGAGCTGTTTCTCATCGCAGTTTCTAAAGCCAATTCTTCACTAGAGGTAAACCAGCTTTTCGCATCGCCATGAGGAAAGAGTGTAGGCAATGCGTCATAAAATTTTCGGTCATAAGCAACGATAACAGTCACCGGCGCTGTCATAGTTTTTTCTAAATTGCCGCTTGATAATGTCGGCGCTAAACGCTGCTTGCCTTCTTCAGAAGTAATAAAAACAAAGCGTGCTGGAGAGCAGTTTGCCGAAGTAGGACCTAGACAGGTCAGTTGATATAGCTGTTCAATTTGTTCTTGGCTCACTTTCTTATCCAGCCAGCCATTGTGCGTTCTCGCTTCTGTAAACAGTTGCTTTAACGCTGACGTATCCATCGTCTCGTTCATTCGAACGTCTCCTTAAATCTCTTTATAAAAATCAAGCATCGTTTTATTAAACGTTACAGGGTCAGACACATTGCAGGCATGTCCCCCTTTCTCTAATAAATAAAACGAAGAATGGCTGAGTTTTTTATGTAGGTTTGCCGAGCAGGAATATGGCACCAACAAGTCGTCACAGCTTGCAATAACCCCAGTGAAGCATTGAACCGAGTCAATGCTTTTAGAGATATCGAAACTTTCAACAGCACCAATCCTTCTCAATAAGTTGCTTTCATTGAAAGGTGAAGAAAGAACCTTGTCAGCTTCCTCCTTCAACAGAGCAGCGTTGTTTTTCATCCATTCAGCAGGGTACAAAAACAGAGGCTGTGCCTTGAAGAACATCTCTACACCAGAATTGCGCAGCAGAGATTTTCTAATGTCAAAACACAACTTGGTATGATCATCAGTTTTTTCCCAAGCGTTAATGAGCAATAAGCTCGACACTCTTTTGGGAAAATCAACCGCAAGTTGTAAGCCAATAAGACCACCTAACGCATGACCGATGAAATGAACTCGTTCGCTATCTGTTTGATCCAGCAGCGTGACGACTTCCTTTGCCATGTCCGCGATGCTGTAACCTTGCGGAATATCGCCATGGCTTTGCCCTGTCCCAAAGTGGTCATAGACAATCACTCGAAATCGGCTTTTCAACAGTGGTAGCTGATGATGCCAATAATGATGAGAACCGCCCAAGCCTGAAGACAGAATCACTGTCTCTTTGTATTGCTGACCATCATCATGAATTTCGTAATACATTCTCTGCTCTACCTTCCAATGGTTTAATGGTGCTGTTAAGCCTTTCCGACATGAGCAATTGATGCAATTTCAATCAATGCTTCTTCTTTCACCAATCCACATTGAATGCAGTAACGTGCAGGTTTTTCTCCTGGGAAGAAATCCGCATACACCGCATTGATGGCAGCGTAATCAGCCCAGTTTTTAATCATGATCATGTTGAAGGTGACGTCATCCATCGTGCCGCCCGCTTCTTCAACTACCCCTCGAATCGTGTTCAATACATGACGAGCTTGAGCGGCTGCATCACCGGGAAAAACGACATTGTTTTCACTATCAAAAGGTAGCGTTCCTGAAACATACAGAACACCATCAGCCATAGAGCCAGGAACATAAGGCGCAAGTGGTTTACCAGTTCCAGCAGGAAGTACGGTTTGTTTAGGCATAGTAATCTCCTTATTTAGCCAAAGCGTTTGAATAATCTTCCAGAGTTGTTACCCATCCGAAGAAGGTTCGGATGTTGAGTAGTGCTGCATCGTGCGCTGAGCGCGGTCCCGCCTGATGTGTGGCATCGGAAAGCACGACACCAAAGTATTCGAGATGGAAACCGTCTCTTAATGTCGATTCGACACAAACATTCGTTGCGATACCGGTGAAAACAAGATTTCGTATCCCGCGCGAGCGCAGCATAGTGTCTAGGTTGGTGTTAAAGAAGCCGCTATAACGGGTTTTCGGAATGATCCAATCTCCCTGTTGAGGTTCTATCTCTTCAACTAGCTCGTAATCCCAACCGCCTTTTGAAAGAAATCGACCAGATAGCTCTGGTTGCTTACGCATCGTTTTCAGAGCGTTGGACTTATGCCAGTTTGGCGAACCTTCGCCACCCGCTTCGACATACTTGTTATCCCAACCGTTTTGCAGAAAAACCACTTGAATACCCGCTTTGCGCGATATTTCGATAGTTTTGTTGATGTTTTCAATCACAGGTCCAGTACCTGAAACATCAAAGCCCGCCAAGTCCAGATACCCTTCTTTGCTGGCATATGCATTCTGTATATCCACCACAATCAAAGCCGTTTCACTGGCTTTAATCGCCAGATTTTCTGGTTCAGCTTTTAATACAACTTGTGGAGATTCACCTGTATTCAGTGAGTAGCCGGTAATCATGCTGCGTACGCTCCCTGAACTGTGACGTGTTGACGAGTTTTCATTAACGGTTGAATACGTTCACCAAACGCTGTGACGCCTTCAACAAACTCATCGAATGTCAGTAGAACACCACCAGTGCCTTCAACTTCATCAACTTCATCTAGCAGACGAGCAACCGTTTCGTAAGAACCCACTAACGTGCCCATGTTGATGTTTACCGCTGAAGTCGGGTCAGACATTTGGCGTACGTTAGTATCGCTACCCGATTTGGTATCCTGAGCGGCTTGAACGCCCAGCCATTCTAAAGCTGCGTCATCTTTGCCTTCTTTGTAATGTTCCCATTTAGCGCGAGCCGCTTCGTCTGTTTCATCAGCGATGATCATAAAGAGAACAAATGAGCTAACGTCACGGCCGGTCTTTTCTGTCGCCTCAATCAAACGGCTGGCTTGAGGTGCAAATGCTTTAGGCGTGTTGACACCTTTACCAAAAATGAAGTTGTGGTCAGCGTATTTTGCTGAGAATGCCATGCCAGCATCACTAGAACCGGCACAGATGATTTTCATTTTTTCCTGAGGTTTAGGACTTACTCGGCAATCTTCCATGGTGAAGTAGTCACCTTTAAAATCTGAAGAACCGGTATCCCACAAATCACGAAGCACTTGAGCGTATTCAGATAGGTAGTCATAACGAGAAGAGAAAAACTCATCGCCCGGCCACAAGCCCATTTGCGTGTATTCCGGCTTTTGCCAACCTGTTACCAAGTTAACGCCAAAGCGACCGTGGGAAATCGAATCAATGGTGGAAGCCATACGTGCCACAATCGCTGGCGGCAACGTTAAAGTTGCAGAGGTTGCGAACAACTGAATTTTTGAAGTAACAGCAGCAAGACCCGCCATTAAACTGAATGACTCTAGGTTGTGTTCCCAGAACTCTGTTTTTCCGCCGAAGCCGCGTAACTTAATCATCGATAGAGCGAAATCTAATCCGTAATGTTCTGCTCGTAATACGATCTCTTTGTTCAGGTCAAAAGTCGGCATGTATTGAGGCGCGTTTTCCGAGATCAACCAACCGTTATTTCCAATAGGAATGAAGACACCAATCTGCATATAAAACTCCTTGTAATTAACCATGCATATATTTACTTCCTCGCATTGATCTAAATCAAAGTTTGTGCCAATAAATTATTTCCGTTAATTAACAATTGGTTAACCAATTATCACCTCAAAAACCAGACCAAATGGTCTGTTTTAAAACATCTGGATTGGTGCAAAAGCACTAATCGAGTGCACAAAAAACGCACAATCAGAATGCAAGTAGAGATAAAGAAGAGAGTTATAAACTGCGGAAATGAAGACAAAATGAGCAATGTTGGGCAATAAAAAAGGTCACTTATAAGTGACCTTTTAGAGACTTCTCGAAACAACTTGTCGAACGCTTAACAAGGCTCTATGCAATGCCATTGAAGATGATGTTTTGAATGGACTGGCAAGTTTCTTCAAAGAACTTCTTATTGGATAGGTCTTTCCCCGTTATCGCTTTCACCTGAACACTAAAGTCTGCATAGTGCTGTGTTGTTGACCAAATTGTGAAGATCAATTGTGTGGGATCGATTGGCTTGATTTTACCTTGGCTTATCCAACGCTCGATGACTTTAGATTTTTCATTGATGATATTTTTCAACTCACCATTGAGATAATTCTTGAGAATTGGTGCACCTTGAATGATTTCCAAACAGAACAAACGTGAAGCTTCAGGTTGATCGCGTGACAGTTCCATCTTGAGACGAATGTAGTTTTCAATTGCGGTCTTAGGGTCGTCCACTTCGTCAAAGCCTGCAATTGGCGCAAGCCAATCGTTTAGGATGTTTTCTAAGATGGTTAAATAAAGCTCTTCTTTGCTTTTGAAGTAATAGAATAAGTTTGTTTTGGAAATATCTGCGCTATTGGCAATTTGTTCAATCGTCGTTCCATGAAAACCGTATTGAGAAAACACCGCTAAAGCAGTTTCCAAAATAAACTGTCTTTTATCATCAAACTTCTTTCGTCTACGAACCCCTGGCTCAACCGTTGTACGACTTTTTTTCAACGGGCTCACTTTCGTCCCTTTTAGCGATATAACTGCTTTAGCCATCTGTCTTCCTGACACCTTCTCAATACTGCTGAATTGCGGTCATACTAACACTTTCGAATACGAATGTGTCTCTAGACCTTCGTTAATGCAAACCGCGACTCAATTGGACCAGTACTTCATCCTCTTAATTGAATTTAATTCATATACAACATGATCAAAATGCGATTGAGTTCACATTAATAAAGCTCAATCATTTAGCCATCTAGACGTATTCAATTTTGTGTATTTAGAGGTAACCAGATGTCTGAACATATTAATCCGTTAATAACTCCTTTCTTCGCTGACCAAGTTGGTAGCCTACTACGCAGTGACAAACTCAAAGCAGCTCGCTTACAAAAACAAAACAACGAAATAACTGCAGAGCAACTCATTAAAGTTCAGAGAGAAGAAACTCGTTTGCATGTTGAACAACAAAAGTTGGCTGGTCTTACATCTATTACTGACGGTGAATACTCACGAGCATGGTGGCACTTTGATTTTCTTGAAGGATTAAACGGCGTTGAAGGCTACACACCAGAAGTACCGCTCAACTTTAAAGGCACCAAGCCAAAAACTCACAGTATTAGAATAATCGACAAAATTAGTTTTAATTCTAACCACCCGTTTCTTAGCGATTTTGAATTCCTAAACTCATTGGTTGAACCAGAACAACATGTAGCGAAACAAACGATACCAAGTCCCAATATGCTATTCCTTCGTGGTAAAAATGTAGCTGAATGCTATCGAGAAAATGAAGAGCTATTTATCAAAGACTTAATTCAAACCTATCAGGACGCAATCCAAGCTTTTTATGACAAAGGCTGCCGTTACCTACAACTCGACGATACGTCTTGGGCTTCCTTCTTTTCAGAAGATGGAGTTAATAGCCTTAAAGAGCAGGGGTACGATACCAATAAGCTACTTGTGGTTTTCGAACACCTGCTAAACGAATCGATTAAAAACAAGCCTCACGATATGCTGATCACCATGCACATTTGCCGAGGAAACTTTAGATCGACTTACTTTGGTTCTGGTGGCTATGAAGCAGCCGAAGAAACCATATTTGGTCGACTCAAAGTTGATGGATTGTTCCTAGAGTTTGACGATGAACGCTCAGGTGGATTTGAACCGTTAAGACATGTAACCAGAAAAAATCTGTTTATCGTACTTGGTCTCGTGACATCTAAAACGCCAGAGCTGGAGCCGAAGGAACACATCAAATCACGAATTCTTGACGCAGCGAAATACATCCCACTTGATCAGTTGCGATTAAGTCCGCAATGTGGGTTTGCCTCTACTGAAGAAGGCAATATTCTCTCACAACAAGAGCAGTGGAATAAGCTCAAACACGTCGTAGCGATTGCTGAAGAAGTTTGGGGATAAAAAAGAGCCGCATAATGCGGCTCTTTCTATTTCTACGTCTATACAACGCGAATATAAGTTTACTCTTTACCGTAAACGTTGTTCTCTTGCTCTTGCACACGGATGAAAGTTGTACGCTTCGTTAGCTCTTTAAGCGAGGCTGCGCCTACGTATGTACAAGTTGAACGCACGCCACCAAGTACATCTTGAATGGTGTTTTCAACAGGACCACGGAATGGAATTAATACGGTTTTGCCTTCAGCTGCACGGTAACCAGCAACACCGCCAGAGTGCTTGTCCATCGCGCTCTTAGAAGACATTCCGTAGAACTTAACACAAAAACATATTATCTTTATATTTCAACATGTTAATTATTTTTAACTGTATATAAAAACAGTAAGATCAGCGATATTTCACGTTATTTGTCGCCATAATCTGGCGGCTGTCGCCATTTTTGTCGCCACTTTTTCAGGCGCGTATTGAGAGGTTTTCATCAAACTCATGGCTTAGAAGTTGGTGAGCATCGTGTCCTGTTCCGCTTATCCAAGTCACGATTGCGTCGCTCGGGATTAACAACGGCATACGATGATGGTACTCACTGCATTGTTGGTTGGGTTTGGTGGTTAACGTCACTAGCTTTGAGCTGCCTTCGAGTGCGATGCCCGCCATATAGAGAACGTCTTTCTCGCCTAGGCTGAACAAATACTTCACTTTCTTGCCCTGCTCTTCTCGCCATTCATACCAACCTGAACATGGAACAATCACTCGGTTGTATTCAAATGCCTGCGCGAACGTAGGTTTCACTGAAACGGTTTCAGCTTGTGCGTTAATGATGATGCGTTTTGCCCAATCGGGTTTGATACCCCAAGGTAAATCGAGTTGTTTTAGCTCACCGTGTAGCACGCCAATGGTGGCAACGTCTTGCGTGGGACGAAGGTCAGTATTGCTTGAGGTTTTGAAATTGATGCCAAGCTTCTCGCAGACTACTCTACAGAGCGGATCATCAATTACATTCAGCCTGCCACACATTTCCCAACCTCCATACTTTTATGTAATTAACAGTTTAGGAGTATTTTTAGAAGGCGTAGTCTTAGCCCGACTCTTTATTTATTCCTTGAATATTTAGTTGTTTTGGTTGGGTTTGATGGCATGTCTAACCCGACCCTTTTTCTAGACCTCGCTCCAAGTTCCTTCTTGATAATTTCATTTGTTACATCAATGTAATTGAATCTATAATTCTTCAACATTTTGCACGCAATAAGTTTTCTATGCTGAGCCCAATAGCGACAAGGGATTTGACAGATAGATTATACTGCCAAATGAAACACTTATTTTACATTTTGGTGTTATCACACCAAGGAAGGAAAATGAAAAAGCGAACGTTATTTTTACTGGCAGTGGTTCTAACTTTAACAGCTTGTTCAAATTGGACGCCGTTATCTTCAGCTGCTTATGATGGTGACATTGCTGGAATGCAGAAAGCACTAGATTCTGGTGTTGATGTAAATGACCAAGATGGTTTCGAATCAGATGCTATGTTTTGGGCAATTCAAGGAAAAAAAATAGCAGCGGTTTCTTTTTTATTAGATAACGGTTCGAAAATAGATCGCATTGATTTTTATAATGCTGGATTTGTTGGCGATGAAATGTTGAAAACAATTTCATCGCATTTAAAGGCAGGTGACCCCCAACTTGAAGAGTTGATGTACTTTGCATTGGCATTTGGTCATAAAAAAACATTTTTTGATTTATTAGGCAAAGGAGTTGCTGTACCGCTCCCAGATCCAAACTACCTCGGTCAGGAAATGAAAGATACCGTTATCGCGGATAACGTATTGAAGTCTACTGTCACTTCTTTACCTAAATATGATGCATTAACTTTAGCTCTAATAGGAGGAAGCAACAGCATAGTCCATCATCTACTCTTAATGCCTGTTGATTGGAGACTTGATTCCAATCGTAATGTCTCAAGCTATAATTTGGTGGGTTATAATCCAAACTGGATTAAAAAAGAGGCAAACCTTCTGTGTGTTTGGAGCAGAGGTCAATTCTTTTTTAATTCAGAAAGTGGCAAGCTTTTCTATTATACGGTTCCACCAAAACCTGACGATGAAGTCCTAACAATGGATACATTGAGTTATTTTGTAAATAAAGACTCTATCAATTCAATATGTGAGAGTAGCTGGAACACACCAGTTGCCTCTGCGGCTAGTCGCTACCGCTCTACGAAGATGGTAAAGCAACTTATTGCCTTAGGCGCTGATCCATATGTTATCTCAACGTCTGGTTCTACTTTACTCCACTATTCGACCAGATTGTACAGCCCTGAACTTGTAAAATATTTGATTGATATTGGTATTGACCCTAGAGCTAGAAACAACGATGGGCAAACAGCATACGATTTAGCTGGCTTGCGCAATATGACTGATATTCAAAATATCCTTGCCCCGTATACCCCTAGACAACAATCGGATAATAGCAATAGCGACTTAATGGGTAAGTTGGCAGCTACGGCAGGCTTAATCGCAGTAGGTAGCCAAGCTAACCTATCGTCAGAACAGATGAGTCAGTTTGTAACGGCAGCCACTCAAGATGTTTGGCTTAACGATGGTAAGAGCAACAACCTTGCTCAGTTGCAGCAATCTGCTATGGCATCTTCAAGTAAATCAGCGTCTAGTACTTCGAGTAGTTCTAGTAGCACTGGAATCAACAAAGCACACGGTCCTAAAAAGCCATTACGCAATCAGGGTGTCTGCAAAGACTATACGATTGATAACTACAAAGATGCAAACCTAATTGGTGAGCCTCAAATCGATACGTTATGTGCAACAGGTATTGTTCACTACAGAGTTTACCTAGCGAACTATGGCCGTAGCGATGCTGATGCAAAAGAGTTAGAAAAAGTATACCAAGCGCATGTTTACTCGATGGAAACTGCGAACAAAGTAGACAAAGCGACTCAAATGCCTTCAGGCTAATCTGAACTTTTAACAACAAATATAAGCAAGCGGGCTCACTTTGATGAGCCCGAATTTTTTACCATTGGCTGTTGCTCAAGGCGCTGTTGTTTCTGCTGAGTTTCATTACACCATCCACCAAATTATCTATCTGGCTTTGCTGCATTTGCATTCTGCCCAAGAACGCGTTGAATTCGTCCTCTTCAATTAAGCGATAACCTAACGCTTTGGCTTGTTGCTTCAGGAGCATTAATTCTGGTGTGTTGAGTTTCAGTTCATTCGCTAGGTTATTTCGCATCATGCTTTTTGCCATGGCTTGTTCAAAGCCACGATGGGTAAACCATGCTTCACTGCTGAATTGTGCGGTGTAGTAATGGCAGATTTCTTGAGTGCTTACCTGACGCACTTTCGCCAGTTCGCAAATAAGGTCGTTGAGTGATAGTTCGGTGTTGGCTGGAATGATGTTGGCAGGTAACTGAGGCTTTTGTTTGCTTTGAAGGAAAGCGCGGTTTACTTCGAGTTGGAATTTAGGGCTTATCCATCCGGCATAGGAAATCGCTAATAACTCATCAACGAATGTTCCGGGTGCTTGACCTCCTCGAATTTTGCTTACAACACCAATCCTCAGATCTGAGGATTGCTCTAATTCATTAATCAGTTCTTGGGTTGAATCCAGTCTTAGCCAGTTGTTTGGCTGCTTTGATTTACCTTCACCACTAGAGCGATGCAGTGCATTTAAATTAACGCGATTATCAGAATCAAAAGGGATGACTGTGTTTGCGATGATCAGTTGATTAGGCATGATTGCCTCCTAGAGAGTAATTCGTTTTATCACCACTCAAAGGTTCCAATCAAAGGGTGGTGAACTGGACAAGGTTGGAACTACCGCTCTCTAGGAAACGGCGCGCCGAAGCGCCCCTGCCCAGCCCACCATAATTCAGATAGTACGTTTTCTACACGAAACGCCTATGTTTAGATGCGCCAAGGCTGCACATAAAAAAACCAGCAAAAAGCTGGCGTCTATGCGCCTAGAGAAATCAAAAGCGGGGTTCCAATCCCGACACCGGATTTTGCCAGTGCTCCGATAGACTACGGTGTAGCCCGTTTTGTGTCAATTAGTTGCCCAGATTTCTAATCGTATAGATGTACAAAAAGCAGGTTTGCAGCAAACTTTTGAAAAAGCATATTCAATTAATATAACAGCTGCTTGCGTACAGTCTAAAGTTATCTATATCGAAGGACCTGGGGCTTGAAATGGAACAAAATCAACTAATTCTTAAAGATACTGCTAGTTTGTTAGAGCGACCAACAAACAAATTGTTAGATGACTTTGGCGCAGGACGAGCATCTCCTGGCTCTGGAAGCGCTGCGGCCTTACTTGGAATATTGTCCTGCAAGATGATCACAACTGTGTGTGATATCAGTGAGAGTAAAGATACATGTAGTAACAAGCACAAAGACTTCGTTTTCATTAAAAGTAAAGTAAAAGAAGAGATAGAACCAAGGCTTAAGGAATTGTTTGAAGTAGATGCAAAAGACTTTGAAGAGGTTGTTAACTTAAGAATCCTTCGTGACAAAACTACTGATAGCTCTGAGAAATCAAAGTATTCACGTCAATCTATGGAATTGCTCGAAAAAGCAACTGATTATACTTTTGAGGTGGCTGAAAGATCTCTGACGCTGATGGACTATGGTATTGCAATGTTCGAGCATGGTTGGCACGCTATACGTGGTGACTCGGGAGTATCTATAAGTGCCGCAATGTCTGCGGTAATGTCTTGTATTTTCATTATTAATTTGAATCTGAAAACACTGAGTAAGCGCAAATACGCATCAGAAAAGTTGAAAAAGGTAGAAGAACTACAGTCTAAGCTTGAAAAATTGCAGGCTAAAGCCTTTTCTTGTGTTACATCTATTAGTTCAGAGTCCATTAATGCAATTCAATTAGAGTTAGGAAACATCTAAAAATTAATTACATAAATTGTTCTAAACATGATTATCAACAAAAATAATTTTAATACATCAAATGGCTAACGTATGGCAGTAACTAAAGGTCAAGGTAACCCAAAGTGGACTAGAGACGAGACAATTCTGGCGCTTGAGTTATATCTAAGTTGCAAGGACCAAGTTCCTTCAAGTAATGATGCTAGAGTGCAGGAGCTATCTGCGCTTTTAAGGTCATTTCCTTTTCATGATGAATTCGCGAAAAACGATACATTCAGAAACCCGGACGGTGTCGCTTTTAAGCTCCAAAACTTAAAAGCCGTTGCTACAGGTAAAGGGCTATCAAACGCTTCGAAAACCGATCAGGCTGTTTGGGAAGAGCTCGGAGATAATCCATCTTTGGTGGCGAATACAGCTGAGAACATCAAAAAAGGGCTGAGAGTTATCTCCGCAGAACGGGAAGAAAGTGATAACGAAAAGGAACATGAAGAAGGCAGTGTGACTTATCGTGTTCATGCGAAACGCGAACGCAGTATTGGTTTGCGAAATAAATTTATCAAAAAATGCAAATTAAATGGGGAACTTAGTTGCGAGTTGTGTAGCACTCAAGCCGCGAACATTCCTGCTGAACATCGGGATGCTGTGTTCGAAGTCCATCATTTAAATCCGCTAAATAACACAGGTAACACAAAAAACAGCTTAAAGGACCTCGCGTTACTGTGTGCCACTTGCCACAGAGTGGTACATAAGTTAATTCGTGATCGCGCTGAGCCAATGACTTTAGAAACTGCAAAAGTAATGTTGGGTATTTAAACCCAACATTTTCCTACTTACGCGTCTAATAACTAAACCCCAAATCCCCTACGTTAAGATCAATGTCAGTTCCTTTCTCACTCTTCATATTGTCCACGGTCATTGGCTTATCAGACTTAACGGTTAACGCTATTTCAGCCTTGCTGTTGAGTGTTTGACTCTTTAGTGGTTGGTATTGACCGTAGGCACTTGGCGTTTTCAGGCTGTTGTTTTGATAGTCGGCATAGGTTTTCTTGCGTTCGGTTTGGTTGTGGGTTTCATTGGTGGTGATGCCCAACGTGGCGTTCTTGTCTTTGATGCTATCGAGTTTATTGGCTAGGTTATCAACTTCACTCCCCGCTTCACTAATGCCCGTTTTCCAACCATCGGGAATGAGCGAATCTGGCAGCATGTTGATGAGTTTTTTAATGCCGTTCCATAGGCTATTAAATTGCTCTTTCACCCAGTTAATCACTTTGTCTAAGCCTACGAACTTATCGACTAAGTAAGTGATAGCTATAATCGCGGCACCAACGGCAGCGACCATCATACCGATAGGGTTTGCCATGATCACCGCGTTAATGCCAATCAACGCAACTTTAAAAATTGCCAGCGTGGCAATAATGCCTTTGAAGTTTTGCGATACAAACACAAGCCCTTTGCCTAAGAACTCGAGCGCTTTGTATAAGCCGTTCACGGTTTGAATCACTTTATCCATAAACTCGGTGCGCCACTCGGTATTCTTGAACTTGTTGGAAAACTCAGTAAACAGTTTGGTGGCTTTCTCCATCACGGGTGCAAGCGCGGCAAACTTAATGGAGCGAATGCTTTCCTGAATTCTCTGCATTGCATCGTTATAGGCTTCGGCTTTGGCGGCATCTTCTGCGGTTGCTCCGCCACCTAGTGCGTTCAGTTCTTCACGGGCAGCTGTTAAGCCTTGAGTACCTTCCCGCAGCATGATGAGCATTTCACGCCCACTGTCACCGAAGGCAGCATCGGCAAACGCCATTTGCTCTTGCGCTGTTTTCAGCTTAGAGAAAGATTCGAGCAGCATTTCATAAGCTTGTTGGTTGTTTTCCGCACCTTTTAAGTCTTTAAACAGCCCGTTCTTACTCTGCTTGAGGTAGCTGCCTAATGCGCCTTTGCCCGTTTGTTGCAACACACCCAAACGGCGAGTGAAACGCGTCATCGATGCGGATAGGCTATCAGCACTTACGCCTGCGTGTTCGGCTTGCGACTGCATGGCTTGCAGTTCACTAATAGGCAGTTGCAAGTTTGCTGATTTCTTAGCGAGCTTATCCATTTCGGCGGCGGTGCTGTTAATGGTGCTGGCAAAGCCTGCCAAACTTAACCCACCAATTAAGGCAGAACCTTTACCAATGGCAGAGGTGGCAAGGTTAGGCAGACGAATGGCGCCATTGAGTTTTTGCAGCGGTGACATCGCACCTTTTAAGATCGCGTACTTCTTACTGAGCTTGGTGACTTCTGCACCATGCTTTTTGTAACTTTTCTCTAGCCGTTTATTTTCGCCATCAAGGTCATGAACTTTCACACCTGTCTTTTTCAGTTCAGAGCCTAACTTCACCAAGTGGCTTTTGTAGCTGTCCTGTTCTTGGTTGAGTTTATCTACCCTCTGTTGTTGCTTGGTGATTTTCTCTGTGAGTGCTGCCGTTGGCTTACCCGCTGCGGTCGCTTTGGCTTGCAGCTCTTTAAGCTTTTCACTGGCGGCAGCAATAGCGATGGTGTTTTGGTTCATCGCCTTTTTGGTGTTCTGGAATGAGCCAATCATACCCATAGCGGCAGAGTCATCGGCTTGAGCTTTCTGAATTTTCTTGATGGCTTTGGCGTAGTGGTCTGACTCACTTGCCATGCCTTTCAGTGGTGCGGATACCTTATCTTTCATCCCCATCACCACAGACAGGTTCATTTTCATATCAATGCCCTTAATACAAAGAAGAGAGCTAATCGCTCTCTTCTGGTTGGGTTCTCTGCCGTGCGAGTTCGCGGAACAGTAATAAATCTTCGTAGCTGAGTGCGTCTATTTCGCTTGGCGGCCAATGAAAGGCAACGGCGATGTCTGCGTAATAATCTTCTACTCGTTCTATCAGAGTTCCGTGTTCACGAAAAAAGAGGCGATGGTAGTAAGCAGCGGCGCCCAGTTCTCTGGCGCTAGGTTCAGCACGTCTCGCTCGTTGAGTGATGAGATACGTGGAAGCAACACTTCCCCTGCTTCAAAGTTCATCCCACATACATCAATCAGGCTCAACCCACGAAGATGACCAGAGTTCGGCTTGCGAATTTCAACGGTTTTGATTTCCACATCGTCTTTGATGATGGGCGTTGCCAATGTTGCGATGCGCGTTTGTGATTGGTCTTTAATTGCTGTCGCCATAGCCCAGTTCTTCCATCAGTTCGTTGAGTTTGGTCTTACGACCGCCTTTATTTGGATCAAGCTTCATCACGGTTTCAAACAAGGCATAGGCTTGTTCTTTCTCACCGTTTTCATAGTGCCAGTCGCCAACTAAACGGAACATTTTCACTTTTAGTGGTGCGTTGGTTGCCAGCTTGCCTTCTTGCAAATCACTCACAGCTTGAATGAGATAGTTGCGATTAAACTCATGCTTCTGTTCGTAGGCTTTATGGGAGTACTGAAACACGATGTCGCAGTAACCTGTTTCGCCATTCACTTTCCATGAGTTCGGTGTTTCTAAGCCTTTGTCGATCGCTTCACGCAGTTGGTCGTGCACTTCTGGCAACTTGCCAAGGTCGATTTGCCATTGATAGAACCACCAGATCACATCGAGGTTTTGCAGGTTACCGTGCGTGGTTAGTAGCCTTTCAACAATCGGTTGGTACTTCTTCACCAATTCTTCTTTGTATGGGTCTTTCTCTTGAGAGCCAGCCAGTGTGCGCAAGTACTCTAAATCTCGCTTGAGCATGGCTTGAGTCTCTTCCCATGGTTTATCGGCAATCGCTGACGGCTTGGTAACAATCACCTCTGGAATTACCAGAGGCTGAGCTTTCTGCTGCTGCATTGCCTGACGCTTTTTCAAAATGGATAGCATGACCGCTCCTTATTGTGGGATGAGTTCGTAGCCGTTAAACAGCACTTCGAGCTGACCGTCTTTCACGTTGAGGCTTAGTGGGTCTACCGTCCAAGCATCGGTAAGTGTGTACACTTTGCCGCTGTTGGTTTCGAGCGTGATGCTTTCATCCAAAAACGCTTTGATTGCGTCTTCGTCGGTGGTTTGGGCGTGAACGATGGTGCACTTGATGAATGGCGCATCCGAGTATTCTTCGCTGTGGCCAAGAACGCCATCATCACCCATGACTGCTTCACGCTTGAGATTACCGAAGCCGATTTCTGCGCCTTCTTTAATAGGAAGGCGACCTAATGAGCCTGCGTTTAGTACTGCGCGGCTAGTGATTTTTGTTCCCATGGCTTACTTCCTAAATTGAATTTTGCCTGCAACGATAATCAAGCCGTTCACGAACTGCGGTGAATCTTGATAGTTGATACGCTGCTTGTTGGTGTCGTCCAGCTCAACGATGAGTGACTTCTTGTAGCCGTCAAAGTCCTGCACAATGCCGTTGTATTCAAGCTCTCGATATAGTGCCAACAGCTCGGTTTTGAACATGCTCGGCGTAACAATCGCCTGACCGGGTGCAAAGCGAGTTCCGTCTTTTGCTACTTTGAAACGTGCGTATTTACTCAGGATGCGAGAACGCTGCTTCTGGCGGAAATACATGGCGGTGGCTGGCGTCATGATGTCGAGGTAGCTGTTGTCGGCTATGCCTGCTGCATTTTCGGTGTAAGCGGTGACTGCTCGTTCAACCAACACTTCTTTGGCGGTGTTGACGGTGTAAGTGCCCATACCTTCATGCAGCAGTAAGTTACGTTCTGCCCAATCGAATTCGGTTTCAGCAATGGAATACAAACCACTCATTTTCAGTGTTTGAAGTGGACGACACGGGTCATTCGCTAGAGAAGGTGCAATCTGCCCTGCCCACGCGCCAATCGCAGCCGCATCAGATAGAGCAACATTTGCTGAGTTACCTAACGCGTTAACCGGCATAAAGCTGATAAGCGGACAGTTACTCTTGTTAGCGAATGTCACGAGTTCGGCATTGGTTCCCTTTTTCGGGATGTAGGCCAAACCGGGGATTTGTTGCAACGCTTCATAACGCTTTTCCAAGAACTCGCCTAAATCACGAATGGTGGTTTCGTCATTGAGCGAGCAAATGATGTGGTGATACTGCACATCATCAAGGGCAGCTAAAGCAGACATAGTATCTGCCGCATCCACACTCACAGCGTAGATAGGCATGGATTCATCTTGCTTACGGAAGTAAGTAATCATCTCTACGATGTCTGATACGCCGAACTGTTCTTGCGCTTTGGTTTCATCCATACACAACACTACTGTGTTTGGGTTAACCGGTGCACCTGCTACTGCGTTGCCGATCACTAAGCAGATTTGTTGGTCTTCTGCGCTGTTTGCCAAGCTGTTGTCGATTTCGACATACATGCCCGGAACGTAAGCACTGTTTGGTACTTCATTAAAGCTGATACTCATTGGTCAGCCTCCTTAGTGGTTGCCGTTTTGACCGTTACTTCCACGACAGATTTATCTTTGATGCGACGCAGCCAGTAAGGGTTACGTGGCTTTTCTTCACCCGTTGCCTTTAGCGGCTGCCGAGTCTCTGGGTCACGAACCAGTAACCCTTTTTGCGGTTTGACTTTGATGGTTTGCATTTAACTTTCCACGTCTGTTGTAAAGTGTTCGGCAACTATGGTTAGCAGCTTGCGTTCTAATGCAGGCGTCCAACCTATGAATGTTCGTTGTGGCATTTGGTAGTTGTGTTTTACTCGCATCCCACCTTGCCAACGCCCTGTTCGGCTATCGAAAAAGCCTTTTACTTGAGTGGTGAAACTCAACTGACTGCCTTGGTTATGTTCCTGACCAATTCGCCCGACCACACCCGAAAGACCAACTTCAAAGCTTTTGTCGTCTGCTTGAGTTCGCAGTGCTTTGGATATCCCCATCAACATGTTCTTGTTGTTGACAGTGTTCTGCGCCGCTAAGCCTTTGCTGAGTTCTATTCGTTTGCGCCTTGTTCGGCTTTGGTACGGGTTGTTATCGATATCTCGCTGCGCGCGTATCTGAGCTCGAAAGAACTGCCGTGCGTGATTCGCCATGCGGCGGTTCAGGTCTAACTTGTCACTGGCCGTCATCACTAAATGCTCGATAACTTGGGTGAGCTGTTCTGGCGTTCTTAGGGTTAACTCACTCATGGCAGGTCATCCAAATGACCAACGAATAAGATCAGTTCGCCAAGGTCGTCCTCATCCACACGGGCTTTGAACTCGCTGATACATTCGTATCGTTCACCGTTTTGTTTCCAGTCGCCTTGTTCGTTTGGCTCAAGGCTGAATTCTTCCCGAAGATCGAGTTTTATCTTGATGTCACAGCGACCTTTATCGAGCAGCTCTGTGGCGAAACTTGGGAACGCGAGCCCCTTTTCCTGACGATGCGGGTCATAAGTGTTGAGCCAAGAAACAAGGTGCATCATTAAAATGTGCGGCTGAACTTTAACGTCCTGCATGTACACGATGGCGGTGTATTCAATTTCAAAACCATCGACAAACTCATCTTGGCCACAGAACAACGCTCCATCTTCCGCCCAGACAGCAAAGTTCTTTGCATCCACAATGTGCTTTTTGAACAGGTCCGTCAGGCTTTGAAGTGCTTTCATCACACCACCTCAAAGCAGTAGGTTTCTTTACCATGCAAAAGCAAATCGACCGCTTGTCGATACTGCACTTCACAGTGATACTTTTTGCTGCTAAGTGCCTCTTGTCTGTCCGCGGCTTCGGCTGTGGAATCTGTGCTGAGCTTGATACCAATCAGCTCACTGGCAGTGAGTGCAAATACCGCTTGTGTGTACAGCGTAGTCCCTGCTTCTTCGTCACCAAACTTATCGACCGATAGCGCGGTTAAATCGTCGTACTGCGCAATGGTGTCTACGAGTTCACGATGTACTTTGATGCGCGATACTTTCGCCTGTTGCAGAATGCCTGCCTCTGTTTCATTGCTGAGGAAATTAAACAGAGACTGAAACTCTGAAATTTTGAGTTCAGGGAAGTTATCCGTTGCTGCCAGCACGGAGGTGTACGTTTCGTTTTTATTACCTACGTATTCCATAAATCACCTTGAGGGAATGCAGGCATACATTGCACGAATAACAATCTGAGCCAGAGCTTGATTGATAACGTGAAAGAGCCTGCATTGGTGGGGTGTTAGTTAAGGGTGATTACACCCAAGCGCCATTAATCAGAATTTTCACGTTGTCGAACTCTACTGCCGCCACTTTTTCTAGCTGCTCGATAACGTAAGCCATGTTCATAGACTCAAAGTTTTCCATCTGGTCTTTAGCGTCGTTTTTCTTACCAACGGTACGACGAACTGAATCTTCCTGAATGTAGATAGAAAGGTTGTCGTAGCTTGTGACCATAATGCCGGTAGACGGGAAACCCGGAACGGATACCGCAGGCAAACCACCGTAAGTACCAATTACTTGGCGCTCTTGAATCTTGCTCTTTTCGCTTGGCATGTTGCCGTGCGAGTCATAGAACTTCGCTTTCTCGTAAGCCAATAAATCAGAGCCCACAATCGCAATCAGATCAGAGTCATTTTCACATGCTGGATGCAGCATGTTTTTTAGGTTCAGAACTGCAAGGTCGAGGTTTTTAAAGTCACCTCCTTCACCGATTTTGATAACACCAGAAGCTTCAACACCTTCGGTGATCAAACGTTCTGCGTTGTGGTCACGCATTGCTTGGAACCAGCCTTTGTTGACGTCTTCACCGTTCGGGTTTGCTGCTGCATCCGTATTTGCTGCCGCTGATTTGCCGTACCAACCGACCGTAATTTTGTTCGCGTCAATCTGCTCACGGGTATGCTTCGACACAATGGTGTTGAAGTTTTTCATGTGCGCCCAGGCATCAAGCTTGGCGTAGCGAATAGCCGTATCAAAGTTGGTTTGCACACAGGCATACGGCATGGCTTGCATGCCGTGGTAGTCTTTTGGCTTACGCTCACCATCGCCAGATGTGTCGGTGCGGCTGGCAATCATGCCACTCACACCCAAACCAATGGCTTCACCAATCTGGTTTTTCACTGTGATGATGTTGATGCGGCTCAAGAACCAGTTACTTTCACGAATCGCTGCGATGATGCGCTGCGTACCGTTTGGTGAGACGTTAAACATCTCTGTGGCGTCATCGACACCGTTTTGTTTCGCTACCGCTTGAACGTAAGCGCTGAGCTTTTGCTTCGTATGTAGTTGCATGACTTTACCTATACAAATTGAATGAGTGAGAAACCTGAGTGCTTACAGGTAGCATTCAGTTTCAGAATCTTGCCCAGCTAGCTTTCGATCTTGTTCATCAGTGATGGTGCTGAGCTTGGTGGTGAGGTCATTGAGCTGAGTGGAAAGTAATTCGACTTTCTCTTCCAATGGGTTCACTTCAGGATCAGTTTTGGTTTCTGGCTCTTGAGGCTTGTCTTTGCTGCTCAGCGTTTCAACCAACTGACCAAGTTGTGTGCTTAGTTTGTTGGTCTGCTCTATGCTCTGCTTTAGCAGCTCTTCAGTTTCTTTACTCATTTCGTCTTCTTCCTCTTGTTGGGAAAGCTGCTCAGTCGGCTTTTCACCGTTGAGCCAGTTTTTGAATTTCTGGAATAGCGAGACTTCTGCCCCATCGCTTTCTACCGAGAACTGTTCAGGCTTTAAGGTGAAGTTAGAAACGACATGCACCTTGCCATCCTCTTTGCTCGATAGATGAATTTGGGTTGTGCCAAGCGAGGCAGGTTTATCGGTTAAAGCCAAACCCGTTAAGTAGGCTTTGCCTGTGTCTGAGAACTTTTCTACGAACTCACAGGATGTGTGCAATAACTGCCCTTGCTCGATGGCGCGGAGTAAGTAGGAATTGGGTTTCACCACGGCAAAGAGTTTGTCTTCACGCTTTTCCACTGAAAGCACTGAGCCGTACTTGATACTCCAGTCGTAATGTTCTTCATTGATTCGAGCGGTGTACTTCTCTGGGTTATAGCTCTCTGCAATTTCGTCAATGATGTTTTGCTCAATCACACGTCCGTCGACGGTCGTGCCTGCCTGCAAAATACAAATGGGTTGTGATTGAAACATGCCTAAACGCTCCTAAATTCGATGATTCCAATCTAACTAATGACCTTAACTTTTTGTATTTATGAAGATTCTAGATAGGTGATTTAGAAACCTTGCTAGCTGAGGAATGGCGGGCGCTGTAGCACTATGCAAACATGAAAACGAATCTAGCTATTGAGCAAACCTCACCCTTGTACACCGCAGACCAAACCAAAGCGCTTGGGCTGTATTTGCGTCAGTACAAACCTGCTGAAATGGCAGATGCCGTGGGCGTTGCAGTGCGAACCATTCAACAATGGATTTCGAAATTTAACTGGAAGGAATTGCGGGACGATGCACCGGTAGAACTGATGCTGCGCCAACGTATTGCGTATCTGATGTGGATAGACCGCAAGCACGATGACCAGTTGAAAGAATTGGAAATGCTGCTGGCACAAAAGCGCAAACGCGATGAAGCTGATGGCAAGCAGAACCCCCGACGCAGTTTCAGTGATGGAGAAGAAAATAAACGCGGTCGTAAGCCTAACAAGGTTAAGAACGATATTTCGCACATCACCAAGGAAGTGCTGGACGAGTTCCGCGAGAAGACTTTCTTCGACTACCAGAAAGAGATCCACGCGCATAAGTGCAACAGTGAACTCAATGAGTTCCGCTTCTACCTGAAATCTCGCCAGATTGGTTTAACGTATTACTTTGCTTATGAAGCCTTTGAAGATGCGGTACTCAATAAAGACAACCAGGTGTTTTTATCTGCATCGCGCAAGCAGTCTGAAATCTTCAAAAACTATATTCGCCGCTTTGCTTTGGAGATTGGTGACGTTGACCTGAAAGGCAAAGACGAACTGCAATTGTCTAACGGTGCTACGTTCTATTTCCTTTCGACCAATGCTCGAACATCGCAAGGCTTTAACGGCCATGTGTACTTTGATGAAGTGTTCTGGATACCTAAGTTCGGTGAGCTGGACGACTACGCAGGCGGTATGTCGATTCATGAGAAATATCGCACGACTTACCTATCAACACCTTCAACTGTAGCTCACGAAGCCTACCCTAAATG
This sequence comes from Vibrio sp. HM8-C, assembly GCF_058630515.1. NCBI lineage: Bacteria > Pseudomonadati > Pseudomonadota > Gammaproteobacteria > Vibrionales > Vibrionaceae > Vibrio > Vibrio sp. HM8-C. The sequence continues at coordinate 3,618 of NZ_JBMMKS010000023.1, read as the reverse complement.
GCAGGGTAAGAAAGAGCTCGGCATCGATGTTAGCCATGCGGCACTGAAGAACGGTTCTCTCGGTGATGATGGGATCTTTCGTCAAATCATCACCATTGATGATGCGATTGCCAAAGGTGCAACGTTCTTTAACTTGGACAAACTGCGCCGGAAATATCCCGATAAAACCGTGTTCGATAACTTGCTGCGTTGCGTGTTCTTGGATGACTCCGCATCGATATTTTCACTTAAAGCGCTACTCGCATGTAAAACGGATTCATCACGCTGGAAGGACGTTGACCACAATAAAGCGCGCCCTGTTGGCAATGCGGAAGTATTGGTGGGTTATGACCCTAGAGGCGGAGGACAAGGTGAAGGTTCCGACGATGCAGGTTTAGTGGTTGGCTTGAAGCCTAAACGTAAAGGCGGCGTGTTCCGACTAATTGAATATGCACGTTTAAAAGGCTCTAGCTATGAGCAGCAAGCACAAGCGATTAAAAGCATCACCGAAAAATACAACGTGGTCCATTTGGCGATTGATGTGAGTGGTGTTGGTTCAGCCGTTGCAGAGCTAGTTCGTAAGTTCTACCCAAGTTTGATTGAGCTGGATTACTCGCCCGAAGTGAAACGGATGATGGTCTATAAGGCGCGAGAAATCATCAATGATGGCCGACTGCAATTCGATGGTGAATGGGACGATTTGGTTCATTCATTCCTAATGATTCGCCAGCAAACCACCAAAGCGAGCAACCAAGTAACCTTTATTTCTAACCGCAGTAAAGTTGGCTCTCATGCTGACCTTGCCTGGGCTTCGATGCATGTGATGCATTGGGAGCCAATTGATATTCATTGCGAAGACGATACGACCGTGTCGTTCTTCTAGGAGATGCATAGTGATTGAGATTGAATTTTCTAACCCTGTCAGCGTAATGAATAGCGATATTCTGAATTACCTTGAAGTAGCTTTGATTGATGGTTTGTATGAGCCGCCAATTCAGCTCGACACGCTCGCCAAAGCGTTACGGGTGAACCCGATGCATTCGAGCGCGATTGAATTTAAGCGTAATACCCTCACCTATGCTGTGACTGTAGGAGAGGTTTTGTCTCGCCGTGACCTAAAGCGTTTCATTCAAGACTACTTAACCTTCGGTAATGGCTACTTTCACGTTGTGCGAAATTTGTTAGGGCAAGTGATTCGCATCAAGCATATTCCTGCACTCTACATGCGCAGGCGTGAGGACTTGGGATACACCTATAAACCACGCGCATACGATGACGAAGGTCGTGTGAACTTCCGAAATGGTCAGATTTTTCACTTGGCTGAATATGATGTGGCGCAGGAGCTTTACGGTCTTCCCCAGCATGTGAGTGGATTAACTTCAATTTGGCTGAATGACGATGCCACCCTATTCCGTCGCCAGTACTACCGCAATGGTTCACACGCAGGTTACTTGCTGTATATGAACGAGCCCAGCATGACCAAAGAAACGGAGAATGACATCCGTAATAAGCTACAAGCAAAAGAAGGTATGGCGTTCAAAAACTTGTTTGTAAATGCCAAAGGTAAAGACACCAAAGCCCCTGAGTTGAAACCGATCGGGCAAGTGGAAGCCAAAGACTCGTTCAAGGATGTGATGAACCAAACGACCAATGATGTGCTATCTCTCCACCGCGTTCCGCTTGAACTCATGAGCGTAAAACGAGAAGGCATTGCCGCAAGTAGTGACCTAAACAAAGTTGACCGCATCTTTCACAAGAACGAGCTGCTGCCACTAATTGATTCGCTCAGTGAATTGAATGAGTTTGTTGGGATAGATGTGATTAAGGCTAATGAGTATGAGAGTTTGGAGTGAACAATAAACAAGGTCACTAGTCACAACAAGTAGGCGAATATGTTTGCCTACTTATTCAAATAAATACTAATTTTTACTTATAAGTGATTTGAATAAAGATCCCTGAGTCCAATCTAATCCATCACCATATGCCAAAATAATATTGTTTATTGCCTTCGTCTTTTCTTGACCTGAAGCGTATGTATTACAACTCTGGCACTCACATAAGTACATCGTTTCTTTCAATTTATAGACATGAAGGGTGTTTTCTCCACACTGGAGACACTCTTCTATTGATTCAAGGTACTCTTCTTTCTCTTTTTGTTCAGCTAGCTTAGCTTTTATCATCGCTTGTTCAATTAGAGCAAAGGCATCCGCATTAATAGCTCTTATTTCGTTATCAAGTCTTTCTTTTGCTAGCTCAGCTTCGCTCGGTGGTTGAGGAGCTTCCTCTGGATAATCTTCAAAATAGTCAGACCACTCACCCATAACATATTCCCTCTTAGAGTTTTTTCGCTAGTTGCTCTTTAGCCATATAACCGTATTGAGATCTTGGGTGTTGTTCAACTAAGTAGCGATACAACGCTTCCTCTTCATCGTATCTACCCATTTTCTGATAAGTAAGAGCTTTTAAGTACGTAAGTTCTGCATGCATTTCTGGAGTTGTATTTCTTACTTTCTCCGCTTGGTTTATGTACTTCAACGTATCTTCATAATCTCGGTCTTCGAAATTTGAATATGCTAAAGAAATAGAGCCCTGCTGTACTTGAGATGAACAAGCCACCACTAAGGTAGTTGCTAAAACCAATATTAACTTCTTCACAATCACTCCTTTGATGTGTCCATATGCAACTTTGATTTACTAATTTTAGTATGATCTGGTTTTTATAGAATTCCATGTCTTATATTGAAATTGTGATGAAAGACAAAAAGATACCGCCCATTTCAGGCGGCATTTTTAAGTAGTGAATGAATCCTATCGAACTCTTTAACCATACTTCGCTCAATACGGTCACCAAGTTCTTTGACATCATCTTTGGTGGCGTAGGTTTCAGCTACGTGGGTTTTGTATTCACCTAGTTCTTTGGATAGGCGAAATAGGTAGCCGATGAGCAAACTTAAGATCAGCGTGACAAAAGTACCAAAGGCCAGAACTGCATTCACCCAACTTGGGTCTAGTGTCATTCCCATTGCTCTACCTCTTTCAGTTTTTTACCTTTGAGCGACATGATTATGTCGTCTACTGTTTCTTGGGTGACATCGTTGGTCGACAGGTTTTTGATTTTCTCCAACCCCCAAATCACCAAGCGAGAAGCGAAGCGTTCTAAAATCACTTTCCATGCAACTTGAAAGAAAAGACCTTTAAGCACTTCCCATAGGGTTTTTCCGAGGATGTTGGTAATAAAGTTCATGACCGATTCCTTAGTTAATTTCTGTTCCGAGACGCATCATTTCACTGAGCGTGTTTGCACGTTTGCCGACCTGACGCGCCCAGCGACTGTTCAGCATTTCATTCGCGGCGACTTGCCAGTGCTCACGCTCAATCGCGGCAATCATTTTTTTGAACATGCCAAAGCGTGGTAAGCCCATGTTGAAAATCATATCGACGATGACTGCCTGGCGAGGTTCATTTAGTGAAGCGAAGAACGGCAGTGATTCTGCGTCTTTAATCGCGCTGTCGAGATCATGTTGAAGCAAGGTATCCGCTTCTTCTTGGCTGATGCCGTTGTCTTGCAGATTTCGACCGTAGCCAATGGTGATTTTCTGACTGCTGCAGCGGTAGGGTTTTAAACGTAACCCTTCATGT